>DATEAJ010000064.1:0-2319 GCA_035288445.1 Nitrosopumilaceae archaeon | reverse complement strand
TGCATCTGAAATTGCGCTTTTTGCAGTAGATATAGAAACTCGTTTAACAAGCTGTTTCAGTTTTTTCTTAGAAGAATCAGCATCTGACATAGCATGTTCAAATGATTCTAATATCTTTTCTTTACTAGAACCTAATGACTTTACAATCTGTGAAATTTTTCTATCTTGATCCTGCGTATACTTAATAGCCGTATCTCCTGAAACAAACTCCATTCTTACAACTCCATCTTGAATCCTTTCAGCTTTTGTTATCTTTATCAAACCAAGCTCTCCTGTTTTCTTTACATGAGTTCCACCACATGCTTCTACATCAAATCCATCAATGTTTACAATTCTGACTGACTTGACTGGAACTACTCCTCCTTGGTATATTCTGAATCCAAATTTTTGTTCGGCCTCACCCCTCTCATATTCATTTATTAAAATAGGTAGATTTTTTCTGATGGTAAGATTTGCTAAACTTTCTATCTTTGTAATGTCTTCTTCTGTTAGGTTTGAATGATGCGTTATGTCAAGTCTGCCGTAGTCTCTTTCCTTAAACGCAGAATGTTGCCATATCCATGAACCTAACGTGTTTCTTGCTGATGCGTTTAACACATGGGTACTAGTATGATTCCTTGTTACGCCATAACGACGGATATAATCAATTTTACATTTTACCATCTCGCCTTCTTCTGGGGTTCCTCCTTTCAACTCATGTACAATGACATTCCCATGTTTGTTTACATCTACTACGTCATAATCTTCAATCTTGCCATGATCTGGTTCTTGACCACCTCCTCTTGGATAAAATGAAGTTCTATCCAAAACAACTAATTTTTTATTAATAACCTTGAGAACTTTTGCTTCAAATTCCATAGGATCTTCTTTGTAGTAAAGCGGTTCAGTGCATGGGATCCCCTCTATGTTGAGAACTTCTTTCTTTTCGGCTCTTTCTGATTGATGTAACTCTGACAGTTTCTCATAAAAAGTAGATGGAATTTCTGAGATTATCTGTGCCTCTTTTAGAAAATCAGGAGGAATGCCATCTGATTCGTATAGTCTGATTAGATCATCTACCGTTAATTTTTTATTTTGAGTCTTTATGGTATTGGCCATACTTTTCATTCTGGTTTTTGATTCTGCATATCTTTCTCTTTCTATTCCAATTATCGTTTTTACTTCCTCACGAGTTTCTTGCAGCTCAGGATAAGTTGATTTCAAATAATCAATATGCATATCTGCTAATTCTCTTAGATCAAGATTCCAACCAAGTCTGTCCATTATGGCAACTGCTCTCCTCAAAATCATTCTCAAGTTGTAACCCCCACCTACATTACTTGGAAGAGCTCCGTCTGAAATTGCAAATACCAAAGTTCTTAGATGATCAGCAATCAGGTATATCCCTTCAAGAGGAACTATCATTTTATTGAATTTAGTCTCGTCTATTCTTGCTTGTTTTATTGCATTCTTTCTAACTTGTGTTAAATCAATATGTTCTCCAAGTCCTTTTGATATCGCAGTGAAATATGATGATAATATCTTAGGATCTGTGTCTATGCCAACTTTTTGTATTAAATTATTTGTTATAGGACCAAAACAACAATCGTACGCGGTAGGAGTTCCCATGGTTATCCAAGCAAATCTCTCAAGGCCAGCTCCCATGTCTATTATCTTTTGTTCTAATACTGAATAACTTTCCAAATCTCCTTGAAATTCTGTAAATACTGCATTTCCAAGCTCAAGACCTCGTACAAAATATTCTAGTGAAGATCCAAATGAACCTCCTCCAGCCCAAACATCCTCTACAAATACAATTTCTTTTTTATCAATTCCAAATCTTTCAGTTAAAAGCCTAAAATCTAATTCCATACATCTGTCCTTCCAATATCCTTCCGAGTTTGGTACACTGTGTTGACCAATCATACAAAAACTAGAAAAATGTCTACCTGTAACACCTACATTTTCAATATCCTTGAATCTAAGACAAATTTGTGGTACGATTAGCGGATTTGCTGGAAATTCAAAAACAACTTTTGAACCCATAACTCGCTGAAAGTCTACAATGGATGCTATTGTAAAATACAGGTCATCACGCCACCTACATACAACCGGATATCTGCTTACTGATTTGTGACCATTTTGTACAAAAAACGATTCCACTTCTTTCCATACTTGAACATAATCGAATCTTTTTTTTGTAGGTGGATTTCCTATGAATGAATAATTGTTTTCAGCGTCTTCCGGGCAAAAATTTTGTTCATGATCAATTGTCCAGAAAAATCTCTTACATTTTACACAGGATTTTCGTTGAAATCCTTCTTTCTCAAATAAGGATAC
>DATEAJ010000063.1:0-15947 GCA_035288445.1 Nitrosopumilaceae archaeon | reverse complement strand
TTTAGAATTAGATAGTGATGAGAGCACTCTAGATATTCCAGTTAAGGTAGAAAGGAAACATGCCAAACTAGAACATGAGGAGATCCAAGTGCAAGAAGAACCACAAAAGGAGCGCATGCGTAACATGAATTTTGGTAGTGCGGCGGATTATGTCTTGAAGTTAATCACAGAGAAACCTATGACATCACGTGACATACAAATCACAATAGGTAGAACCAGGGAGCACACGTCAAGGATGATGAAAAAGCTTTTTGAAGAAGGTTTTGTTGAAAGAAATATGAAAACTAAACCATTTACCTATTACATAACTGACAAGGGAAAATCTAAACTTGGTTTGGTAAAAATAACTCCCCACCAATAATCAAAACCAAAAAACATCAATTTTGCCTAAATGTTAACATAATTATTAATTTTATAAAATAATAAAACATTTAATACATAAATTAATTATTTAATAATATGACTGTACAGCAAAACGAAGAGTTGGTCAAAATCACATCGGGTGGCACAATCTCCATCCCCATACAGTTTAGGAAGTTCCTTGAACTACAAAAGGGAGATTATGTTAAAATCATAATGAGCCAAGATCATCTCATAATAAAGAAAGTATTGATTACATGAGATAATTATTTTATTAATGAATTAGGCTGTCTTTGTGTTATCTTTACTATTTGGTAGGCCCACTCTCTTCCCTGTTTTGTCCTTTCTACCCTGCCTTTTAAGGCAAATCTGGAAAGATATGTTGAGATTATACTAAGTTTGATTGGCTCGCCATAATCATCCTCGTATTTCTCAAGGACTTCGGATGAGGTGAATTTACCCATAGGGAAGTATTTGTCTATAATATTCCAGATCTTAGAACCTATCGAGTCCAGAGTCGGTCCGACTTGTGGTTCTTCAATGTTAATCAAATCCATTAATTCGAATATCTTTAGTACCTTATCTCTGGTCACATTACCTTCCACACTAAAGTTGTACTTGGCCCCATCAGTGTCTTCTAGATCTATCTTGATCCTTTTCTTAGCCATTGTGATCGATCCGGTTAACACCTTAACACTTGAACGGATCAAAGAAGATTTGTTAACCAGTGGGTTTGTTAACATTCACTGCCTGGCCCACGCCTAACCATTCTTAATATCTTAACAAAGCACACATTCCTTTTAACCTAGTTTATGAAGAATCTGTGCTTGGAGTAGAAATGGTGGGGTCTATTCAGGCATCTTAACAATGTTAAGACCCATATTCACGCCTGGAGTGGAAATAAAGGGGTCAAATTTGCCTTTTTGGGGTTTATCTTAACATCAAGTTAACTAATTGTTAATTAGAATTTAGAGATACCCAGACACCATACTTTCCACTCTAATTTTATTTAAAAAATTTTTTAAAGAGAAAATAAAAATAATTAATGATATACTAAATTTGGTTTAGTGATTCTATTCTAATTTGATTATTCTAAGGTAGAATCAATATGTGGATAGAGGAAATACAGGTGTGTGCGTAAATGACAAACCATGATGCTGTAGACAAATTACTCGATGATGCAACTAGTGGACGATCCATCTTAAAAAAACGAGATGTGTTACATTTTACATTCATTCCAGAGGTAATACTGCATAGAGATAACGAACTTGCCAAAGTAACCCAAGCGCTTTTACCTATCCTAAAAAAATCACGACCATCAAATCTTCTTGTTTATGGAAAACCAGGTACAGGTAAAACATTAGTAGTAAAAACAGTCTTATCAAAAATCCAAAAACGCGTAGAAAAAAGCGACTTTCCAATTAAACTGGTTTATACAAACGCCAAAGATGAAACAACACTCTATGGATTGTTAGTAAGTTTTGGTAGACAGTTAGGATTGAAGACACAGAAAGAGTTGCCCACGACAGGTCTATCAATTAGTGGAGTATTCAACAGACTTTTAGATGTAATCCAAAAAAACACTACAAACGCAGTCTTTGTTATAGATGAGATTGACTATCTAGCAGAACTAATATCAAAAACAGGAAAGGATATTTTATATAATTTAACAAGAGCAAACGAGAGGTTAAAGACAGGCTCCCTCACCCTGATTGGAATCTCAAACGACCTAACCTTTAAAGAAAGACTTGATCCTAGAGTACTAAGTAGCCTAAGTGAAGAAGAAATTGTCTTTACAAACTATACTATGGAACAGATTAAAGAAATTCTTTCTGATAGAATCAAAACCGCATTTATTCAAGGTACCGTGGAGCCTGCAGCAATAAATCTTTGTGCAGCAATGGCTGGTCAGGAACATGGAGACGCAAGACGAGCAATAGATCTTTTACGTGTTGCAGGAGAGCTAGCTGAGAGAGAGCAGTCAGAAACTGTAAAAGAGGATCACATTAGACGAGCTTCTCAAAAAATGGAAGAAGACAAAGAAACCACCGCACTAAACTCCTATCCATTACATGAAAAATTACTAATAATTGCAGTGATGAGAGCAAAGGGCTCATCTACAGGCGAGATATATCAAGCCTACAAAGGACTCTGTAAGACGATCCGACAAAAAGAGATAACCCAGAGAAGAGTGACTCAAATCCTTGGAGATATTGAACTTTCAGGCTTGATCACAGGCAAAATAGTTCATCAAGGCATGCATGGTAGGACCAAAAAATACAACTTGACAATTCAACCCGATGTTATAAAAAAAACATTCAAAGACGATCTTATCTTAACAGATGTTTTATAATTGTAATAAACCAGTTTAATCTACAAAACTTTTTGTAAAAACTTTGAGTGTTGCTAGATTTACAATAACTGCAATTCCAGGAGTTGGTGTAATTCCAACACTTGTTTGATATGGAGTTTGAGTCTGCCAAGCTCCAGAGTTTACTATCAACGTCCCCCTATACATATCCAAATCAACAATATGGATATGCCCAGAATGAAAGATGTCTGGGATCTCATCAATAACCATCATGTCTTCTGTTTCAGGAGCGATAGGGGTTCGTTTACCATAAATCGGGCTGAGATGTCTGGCTTTTAACAACGTTCTCATTGCTTTTGCTGGTTGTGAATAACTTAGGCCAGGTGTAGTTCCAACAACATCATCCAAACTTTGCCCATGAAACATCAAAACTTTTACTCCGTTTAATGAAATCATTGATGGATTACCAATCATAAAAAAATTCTCTCTATTCCATAAATCCAAATTGTGTTTTTCAGGTATGGCAGGTTGTGGTAAGGCCCGGCGACCTGGATCATGATTTCCTGGGATGATAAAGACTTTGATGTGTTTTGGAATTTTGTCAAGCATTTGAGCAGCCTTTGCCATCTGTTTGCCAATGTCCACCAAAAGCAACTCCTTGTCTTGGTTGGGGAAGATTCCAACCCCATCAACCACATCCCCGCACACCAAAACAAAACGAATTTTTTTAGCAATTGGATCAGAGCTTGAAAGCCAAGAAACAAATTCTCCGAATTCTTTTTCCATAAAATACCTACTGCCTACATGCAAGTCTGATATCAAAACAGCATAGGTTTCTGTTTTAGAACGATTTGTTACATGTTCTGGTACATCTGGAACGACAAGCTCTTTTGTTACAAAACCACCATTTTTTCCACTTGTGATACTTTGCATAACAAACTGGTCTACCAAAAGCGAGTTTGCTATTGGTAGTATCTCTTTGTTAAAAACTAATGTTTCAAGAGATCCACTAGGATCATCAATAACTAGTTTTGTGACATCCCTGTCTATTTTTCGGTCCATGAGGAGCCCACCTATAAAGACCTCTTCTTTTGGCTTGCCTGCCTTTACTGTATCTATTTGAATTAGTTTTTTTGCTTGTGCCCTTTGAGATACTATTTTCAAAAGTTTTGAATACCTATTAACAAAAAGAGCCCCAAAACCATCAATCCCCTCAGCTGAGGTGATCTTCTTTGTAGGATCTGATAAAATTTCATGTTTATCTTCTATGTTTTCATCAATTTCAGAACCAACAAACATCTTCAAATCATTTTGATTTATCAAAAACAAATTCTGTTTTGTTTTTTCACGTACAACACGTCTGATTATTATCTCTAATTCTTTAGAATCAATTTTGTCAAGAATCTTAAACGCATCTGGGTGAATCTGAAATCCTTTACTTAACGCATATTTTAATGCAGAAGACGCATTCTCATTCATCAAAATCAGATAATAGAACTTTTAATTAAATCTGCTCAAGCTAACCCTCAAATACACTTACCATAAAATAAAAACATGAATAGAAAAAAGAGACTATTGGTATTTCTTATTTTTATAGGAATATTTAGTGGAGCATATTCTATTGGTGCTGAAATGATAGTTTCTGATGAAGAGGCAATGGCGTTTCTTGAAGAATTTCAATTATCAATTGAGGGGATTGATGCAATTGGAATCTTTGTACACAACTCAATGATAGGACTCCCAATGTTTATTCCAGGTTTTGGTGCGGTATGGGGAGCGTTTGCTGCATGGTCCACTGGTTTTGCTTTTAGTGCACTTACAATATCATATCCAGCTCTTGAAAATATTCCACCCCTGACCGTACTCTTTCTTTCTCCTTTTGGAGTGATGGAAGTTGCTGCATATTCCTTAGGGATGTCAAGGAGTTTTCTTCTCATTCATACAATAATCAAAAAAAATCCAATAAAACAAGAACTACGGATAACAGGCATTGAAGTGGGAATAGCCATAACCCTTTTGCTTGTTGGCGGGTTTGTTGAACATGCAATGATAGAACAATTTTCTTCCAACCCAGATTTTCCAAATTCATAGGTTCATTTTTATTTTAAAATAAAATATCAGCCTGGAATTGCCCTAACCTGTCTAAATTATTTAAACCATTAATTATATACAACATTGAATTTTAATTAAATGATGAAACTTCTTATTTTATTATTAATTTCAGTTTCAGGAATTATACTTATCGGCTCATCACAACAAGCGGACGCTAAACTGCTTCCAGATGGTATATACTTGCTACAGGGAAATGGTTTTGTCATTTCAAAAGACGCGATCGATGATTCAGAACTAGACCTTCAGTTTTTCACAAATAAACTTGTTAGTAATAAAATTAAACTAAAACTAAAGGATGGGGTAGTATCAATCTCAAATGATGATTATATTGCTTCTAGTGGCTGGACAGGAACAACATTATCTGATGGTAGATTTCTAAGACTCGCTGGTAATGTAGAAAATTCAGAAGGAAATAAAATTTCTACTAGTCTTTTTGGCAGACTTGTTGAGGATAGTGATGATGGCATTGTTTACAGTTTTACAGGAAAATTAAAAACAAATGATGAATCCATGAAACTAGTTTATATTGTAAAGATTGTTGGCAGTCCCGTAGTACACATTGAAGAAGAAAAACCATCACAGGAAAAAACCACTCAAATAAACATTTTACCTGGTTCATCAAATCCTGGTAGCATAAAATATTATTCTCCAAATACAATAACAATTATTACTGGCACTACCATTGTCTGGAAAAATGAGGACTCTGTATCCCACACAATTTTAAGCGGTATTTCTCAATTTTCACATGGAAAACCCTTCATACCAGATGATAAGATAAACAGTGGCAGTATTGCTCCTGGGCAAACATTTAACGCAACAATCAACGAGATGGGCATCACAAGATTCTTTGATTCTCAATACTTCTGGATGAATGGAGTCATAATTACACTTCCTGAAGAAAAATCAACATCCCTTGGTAAAAACACAGAAACATCAGTTGATATTAGAAACAAATATCTCAATAAAACTGGAAACTAGCTTGTTCTAAAATTTATGTATGATTTAGGTCTATATTGATCAAGGACCATTACAGAAAGATCAGAGAACTGTTTACCTTCTAAATCCTTTAACACCCCAATAAAAGACGTCTCATTCTCAGTTGTTAAGAACTCAAAGACATGAACTTTGATTTTTGATGTATCAAAACCACGATCTTTTAGGTAGATTGCTATTTCTGATTGCATAAAATTTTTTGATGGATCTTTTGGCCAAGGTCTTGGAACTAGTATAACACTGTAACCATCCAATAGAGCTTTTTGTAATTCAAGTTTTTCTTCTTCAATACTTGTAGTAACATGCATTGTAATCACCTTACTTTTGTCTAGGGGAACACAAGCTTTTGCTGCAGCTACCTGCACAGAACTAATTCCTGGAATAATTTGCACCTTGCCAAAAATTTCAAACAACCTATCAACAACTTCTGATTCTGAAAAATTCACATCACCAGTAAACGGAATAACACAAGTCTTATCACCCAAGTTTTTTGCTACTTTTTGGTAGATCTCCTCTTGATTTTGCATTGTTACTTCATAAACTTCTTTATTTGCCAAAAGTCTCTCTATTGTTTTTAGAGTATACTTGTAACCAATCACTATTTCAGAATAAAGTATGACTTCTTTTACAGCATCAGTGATATATCTTGGAGAACCAGGACCAACCCCTACAGCATATACCTCACCCATATCCTAACCCATGACTTTTTGCCTACTCTTAATATAATCTACAAAAGGCACCCAATCTACTTTCATGAATTTTATAGGATCCTTTGCAGGGTACTTTACCCAACCACTAACAATTGAAAACTGATATTTTTTTATTTTATTTCCCATGTTAATTTCTAAATTCAAAGCGCTTCCCCATGATTTTTCTTCAGAACTTACATTTAAAATTCGATTAAATGGAATCTCCATGTTTTTTTCATTTTGTAGATCCAATCTAAGTTCTTTATCATCATATCCATCATGATGAATCATAATATTCTTTGAGTTTAGCAAAGCGCGAATCTGTCTCTCTACCGCAGCTGCCCACCACTTTACTTTGGCCTCAGTCTTTGTTACAAACATCAAATGTTTCTCAGTCAAAAAAAGCATTCCTTCAACTCCATGCTTGAAAAATTTCTTTTCTTGACCCCAAACAGAAAGAATATGAGTTTGAATGTGCTCGTCAGAATCCATAAAACTGTATAAAATTTACTCGTTAAAAACCAATGTCTAATAGTTAGTTTTTATTAAAGAGCCAAAGATATTCAGATATTGAATTTTAAGATATTTACAATCAGTATAGTTTTTTTGATTTTTGCAAGTTTTATCCCACTAAACTTTGCAGATTCCAAAGTAGCTGTGATCGAGACAAACTCTGGAAACATGGTAATTGAGTTTTTTCCAGACGATGCTCCAAAAACCGTTGCGAATTTCATAAATCTTACAGAAAACGGTTTTTACAACGGGACAAAATTTCATAGAATAATACCTAATTTTATGATTCAAGGCGGTGATCCTTTATCCAAAGATGCTAGTTCTATACAAAACTGGGGAACAGGAAGTTCTGGCAATACGATTGATGCAGAGTTTAACAGCATAAAACACATGCGGGGAATTGTATCAATGGCAAGATCAATGAATCCTAACAGTGCAAGCTCTCAATTTTTCATAGTGCATAAAGATTCAACCTTTCTTGATAAACAATATACTGTATTTGGCAGACTAGTAACACAAGAAAGCTATGATGTACTTGACTCTATAGCCTCCCTTGAAACAAATCATAATGCCACAAGTGGCATGCCGTTAGATGCTCCACTTGATCTTAACTCTGCAGAAATTCATAGTATAAAGATAAAAGATCTTTCAGAAATTTCTAATACACTAAATCTTGTGGAACCAGAACGCATAATTTCTCATTCTACATTTAATGATGGTATTTATTCAAACACATTGCTTGAATTTTCATTTCATGCACCACAGGGATGGACATTACAAGAACCACAAAAAACACAGCCAGAAACACCAGATGTTGTTGTATTAGGTCCACAAAATGATGAGTTCAATGCCGTCATTGCTTTTCTTATTGAAGACAAAAACGGGACCTCACTTGAACAGCATGTTAAAGATACAAGAACGAATCTCCAACCGATAATTGATGCTGGAAGACTACAAATTCTCTCTGAGGAGAACAAAAACATAGGGGGATTCAATGGATATGTTACAGAAGCCAAAGGCGGATTTTCTGCAAGAGACAAAATTTTCATAATAAAATATAAAGAAATTGTCTTAGAAAGTGATAACAAGTTCTATACCGTTACGTATACAAATCAGGAAAAGGACTTTGACTCAAATCTGTCTGCTTTTAATAACGTATTAGATTCGTTTGAAACATCTTCCAAACCAAAAACTGAATCACCGATTGATGATTTTGCACCTCAAGCTGACATTGGTATGAATGTTGTCATAGGCATTGCTGTTAGTATAGGCGCTGCTATTGCCATAATTGTAGTTGTTAAAAGAAAGAAAAAACACATCACACAAACCTAATCCAACACAATCTGATTAGATACTTTTATCAGATATCATCTGCCTCATCTTGGAACCTATAGAAATTCATTTACAATTACCCTTCCCTAAAACCCCTTTTGAGGAAAGGATCAAGTTTTTCAGTAACGGTGATTAATAATACTAATTGGAAAAGTTGTTTGCCACCAAGCAGGATTTAATCTTAGTTATTGAAAAGGAAGCTAAACTAAAGATTGACAGCTTTGTGGAAGGAGCAATTAGCATGGCTGAAGAAGTCCATTCTGGAGTTAAACGAGAAGACGGCGTATCTCCATTTCTTGAAACCCATATCTGGCCTGTAACTATTGATGTTATACGTCATTACTTATCAACTAACAAATTTCTTACCACTCTTCAAATAGTTTCGGCAATTTTACATGATATTATGGAGGACAACGAAAAGATTTTAGATCTTTATGCTTCACAAGCATATGGTTTCGATGCATATTTTATGCATCGATTTGGTGATTATGTTTACAATGTAGAGTCAACCCTGAAAGTCAAACCTCTTTCAAACTATCTAGGTTCTACTGATGAGGAACGTCAAGAAGAACGATTCAAAGAATATTGCAACACACTTGCCAAGTCAGAATATGATGTGAAGGTAATCAAGCTAGCAGATAGACTAAATAACATGATGTTTATCGCAAACATCCCATATCATGAAAAAGTCCAACGATATATTAGAGAGGCAGAAAACTTCTATCTTGCATTTTCATTGATGTTACCAAGCACAGATGACTTTTCCCATAAAATAAGAAAAGCATTTGAAAAACTAAAAAGTCTCAAAGAGAAAAAAGACGAAATTGTTGTTGAAAGTAACCAGATCTTTGAATAGCTAGCCGTACTTGTAGACCACTCCTTTTTCACCACGAGGATGATTCCAATCAGTTTCTAAAGAACAAGTACCACACTCAATGCAACCTTCATGTTGTAACATTACTTGATTATTTTCCAAACTATAACATTTTGTCGGGCATAGGGTTATGAGCTTTTTCATAAATTCACTAGTTGGATTTAGAACTTTGATATGCGGATTACTATCATCATTAAAGCTCAGTTTTGCAACCCTGTCAGCTGTTGAAGGAATTGTTGGTTCGTATGTTTTTATGATCTTCTCTCCTAATCTTTCTGCTAATTCAATTGGAACTTTGACGTAAGTTTCTTCTGATTCAACCATAGGAAGAAGTCTTTCATACCCAAGAATGTTTGCAAACTTTACTGCAACGGTTCTAAATGATCCACTTGACATTAACTTCATAATAGTGCCATAGCGTGCACTCAGAATATCTTTTGGAACCCCTTTTGCAGCATCAAGGAAGATCTTCAGATAGTCTTTGTCTATCTGTTTCATATCACGAGTGTAAGGGCTTTCCTCAACAGATGAGGTATAATATTCCCCCAAATAACTTGGGCTGAAGTTATTATTGTCAAGTGCTCTAGCAATGGCATCAGCAGCTCTTACTGCATCATCAATGCCAACATTAAGACCTTCAATACGAGGACCGATGAAGATTCCTCTACCTGCAGCATCCCCTACAAACAAGATATTCTTGTAGTAAGGTTTTGTCATTCTACAACGTTTTCCATCCGGGATTAGCTTAGCTCCATATTCAGCTTCGACATAATCTGTAACAAATTTTACACCATACTTATCGGTTAATTGTTGACTAACAGAAGATAGATTTTCTCTTATTTCAGCTGAATTGTTCTTTCCACGCTCTGAATAGTAAGTCTCCCTTAACTCATACCATGTTTTAATTAGTTTGGTAATTGCAAAACGAATTCTAAGCTGTTCTTCTGGTGGGAGGCTTTTGTCAATCTTTCTTCTTAAAGGAACTTCATCTTTGATAAACTCACTTATCATGGGATTTTTTAACATCACATTTACAAGATCTGAGGGTTCGGTTGGATTTGCTAAAAGAGAATCAAAGTGGTATACTGCGCCAACTGATAACGTATCTTTATTTGTGTAAAGAAAACCGCCGCCTATGTGATTTAGAGTTATGTCTCCAGAGAAAAGATGTGCGATCCCTTCACTTGAGTGAACGTTAAATCTCTTATTAATTATCTCTTCTGGAATTTTTACAACAACTTTGACTCCTTGGTAAGATTGTTCTGGAGTAAACTTTGATCTAGCCCCAGTTATTTGTGCTATTTCAGAATTAACTCCATCGGCAGCAATTATTGCCTTAACCTCAAATTCCTCTAACTCATTTGTTTTGATAATAGTTGAATTATTTTGTTCGTTCCACTCAATTGAGGTAACATGAACCCCAGGTATAATTCCTCCACCATATTTTTGAGCACTTTCTGTTGCCTGTTCAGCAAACCATGAGTTGAGCTTATTCATTAACACCGAATAGCCAAAGTTCGATTCGTACTCATGAGCTGCTGTAAGATCCATAGTGAAAACTTTGTCTTGTGAAGTAGCATGCAAAATATACTTCGTAATTTTTCTTTCTAGGGGAGCTTCTCTGAGAAACATGTCACCATACACATCCTCTACATTATGTACATGCCCTTTCTTTGGTTTCTTTGAATAAAGGATTCCACCTGAAATATTTTTTGAACCAATTTTACTTCCAGATTCTAACACAACTGCTTGTTTTCCATGATTTGATAGTTGTTTTAACGCAGCTAATCCAGCTGAGCCACCACCAATTATTGCAACATCATATTTTTCCAAACAGCTCTAAACTCCTCAAGCTTGTACCAAAGTTGATTGCGTCTTCAACTCCTCAATCAATTTAGGAATAATATCCTCCATTCTTCCTTTAATGAATATGTCACATTCATCCTTAATTAGGGAATTCTCATCTGGATTTATCGCTACAACAAACTCGGCCTCTTTCATGCCAGCAACATGTTGCATTGCGCCACTAATCCCAACAGCCACATACAACATGGAGCTTATCTTTCTTCCACTTGTTCCAATAACTCTATCTGGAATCATATAAGTAGATGCAAGGTTTTCACTAACGAGAAAAGGTTTTTTCGAGATTGGTAAAGATACCCCAATCTCAGCATCAAGTTGTTTTGCCAGTCCCTCAATTAGCTTGATATTTTGTTCTGGCGCATCTTTGATACCTCGTCCAAAACTTACGATGGTCTTTTTACTATCAAAATTAACCTCACTTTGGATTGCTTTTCTACTTAGAATTTTTACTTTAAGATCTTGCTCATCTATTTTTGGGGTGAATTCTATGATCTTACCCTTTCTGTTAATATCTGGCTTTATGGGTTCAAAAACACCTGGAATAATACTACATGATTGTGGATGATAATCTCTTTTATTTGATGGGTTTCTATTATCAAGACAAAGAATTGTAGTCCACAAAAATCCAGAAAAGTCTGGCCTATACATTTCAAGAGTTTTTTGATAAACTTCGGGTTTACCACCAGTTTTGTGTTGATGTGTTAGATTAATGTCACTTACTTCAAGTTTATTTATGTCAGAGGCAAGACCTGATTCTAATTCAACCAACACTGTAGAAGACAAATGTCTTCCAATTGAGTCTGCTGCAAAGAACATGTAACGAGGTTTTTTGAATTTTTCACTATGATCTGCTGAAATTTTGGCTGCAATTTCTTTGTCTTGTGCAATTTGGCTGATGACTTTGGTGTAAATTATGTTTCTAACATATTTTAGTTCTGGGTGGTCTACATAAATTACATAGTCTGCACCATATTCAATGAGGATTTTGATAAAGTCTTTGACATTATGACCTAGGAGAACAGCTACTACCTTTTCATCAGCTTCGTATTTTTTATTAAAATTGTTAATTAGTCGTCTTGCTTCACCAAGCATCTCAAGACTTACTGGTACCAGTCGTACCCCTTCTAACTCCATTATAACATAAACGTGACTATATTCTCCTTCAGTCATTTAATCACCATTGCGGCAAGCGCTTCTTTCATTTTTGAAACAGCCTTTCGGATGTGTTCAGGATTTGAACCATCAAGGACTTCAGCCTGTCTGTTTGCTTTTCCTTTTGGAATTCGCTCTACTTTATATACAATAGTTGGTGAGCCTGGAAGGCCAATAAGTGTAGGATCTAATCCAAGTTGTTGAACATTGAACACTTTTAGATACTGCTTGTAATTATCTGAACGTATTTTTGCTTCCTTTTGGTATTTCCCAAAGGCAAGTCTTTGTGAGACTGTTTTGAAAACTGGTTTGTAGGAAGGATCAATTGAGATAAAAACAGGAAGAGGAGCCTCTATTTCTTCAACAACGTCATTGAATCCCTGAAGACGGACAAATCGCTTGGCTATAATGGTTCGTTTTTGAACATCAACTTCATAATCAACTACATTGCCAAGGAAGGTATAACCAAGCTTCCAGGCGGTTTGAGGCCCAGTCTGGCCTGTTTCACCATCTGATGCTCTGTGACCAGAAAAAACAATATCAATTTTTCCTTGCATTTTCTGAATTCCATTTTTTAGAACTTCAGCTGTTGCAAGAGTATCAGCTCCAGCAAAAATTCTATCACTATAAAGATGAAGTTCTTCTGCATTAGAAATTCTTTGTGCCATCTGCAATGCCATCTCAGCTATCGGTGGACCCATTGTTGCAATAGAAATTTTTGCATCGTAGTTTACTTTAGCATAAAATGCAGCAGTTGCAGCAAGAGCACTGTGAGGGCCCAATGTATTTTTTGTTTCAGCCCTGTTTAAGGTGCCATCTGAATTGTAACTAATACTTCCTTCTGAAAAATCAGGTTCTAATTTAATAATAACAGCTACATTTAAGGTCATTTTTAATAGTTCACACTTTGCGGTTTGCTCATACTTTTATTCATAATATATTCTACAAGAATTTCTTCCATGACAAGATTGTTTGTTATAATTTTCACGATTGTACTTTACAAGAGACTTTAATAAAGATTGGTGTTTAAAACCAATTATTACCAATTAAAACCAAATATTCATATAATGGTTGATTTGATTCAAATCAAATGAATGATAGTAATTTCCAAAGAACAAAAACATTACTATCCATCAAAATAAGAAGTGAAAAAAGAAAGTGGTATCAAAAGAATTAAAAAATTTAGCAAGTGAGATTTTTAAAATTGATCCTCAGATAGAACACTTGGGTTTAATTGATCTTGAAGGACACGTTCTTCTTGATCAATCATCAGCTTCTAATGAACCAATTAAACCAGATAAAGATAGAATGATGTTTTACTACCAAGTTAGTTTAAGAAGGAGTAGACGTGAACATTTTAATGAATTTTATGGCTTAACAAGATATGTCCACATTGTAAGAGAAAACATACAACAACTCATGTTATATCTTCCGATGGTTACTGTTTATCTAACATTAGGAAAGGACGAAACTCCTGATGGAATTAGAAAAATTGCGGAGAAGATCCAAGAAATCGATGGGAGCCTTGTAGAAAAAGCAGTAAAATCAGAATTCTATCAATGATTCTATTATGATAAACTTAGAATCATTTTATATCAGTGTGAACTCATGGTAATAGTTTGTAGAGGAATCTGTACTAGATATTCCACAAATAGAAAACCCCATGAATCTAGATATATTTCTGGTCAGAAGCGATGTAATTCTTGTGAACTCTTCATGAAATGGGATGGAATATGGTGTCCTTGCTGTAATCACAGACTCAGGCTGGCTCCCCGGAATGGAAAATATAAAGAAAAATATCTTCACACAATGGCAAAAAGAAAAGGTAAATCTAAAATTAGAATTTGATTTTTCAAAACACAGTTAACCAGTTATATCTTATAAAATAATGTAAGAGACGAAAAATAACAATTTTTGTAATGAGAAGAGTAAAATATCGTAAAAACTCAGTTATTATATGAAGAAAGAATACGTTGTAGTACGTATAGACGCTGCTCCAGACGGAGCGCCATACGTAGTAATTTCTCTATCTACACCTAAAGACTTTAGAGAACAGAGTCAACCAATGTCGCCTTTTGGTGCAAATGTAATGGGCTTTTCGAATATGGATGACATGATAAAAGGCCTCAATAAGATGATGTCGGGAGGTGTTTTAGGCCAAGCAGGAGGTATAACCTCAATCAAACTAGACATGCATGAATACAAGGAACTTGGCCTTTCCGTCGGAGATAAGGTATCTCTTGAAATCTCTAAACCTGAAACATTAGGCATCTAGTATTTTTTTAAATTAAAGATTCATTACGGTCTTAATTGATAACCTATTTTGAAATTTCTGAACGTAAAATTTGATAGGCTCTTGCAGCATCTTTTTCATGTAATACTACGATTATGTCTTCCTGGCCAAAATATGCATTAACAAGTTCTATTCCATTATCATGTAGAATTTCAGATACATAAGAAACGACGTCAGATCTATTCTGTGTATCTGGAATGTGTATACTAATTTTTGCTAATCCAGTTTGGAAAAAGTTTTTTTGATTTGGAAAGGATGCAAATAATTTTCTTACATCATCAACATCTTCAGTCAATACTCTAAACGAATCTGTTAATCTAAAAAATTCATAATTGGGATCAATCTGCATGAATCTCTTCATCAAATCTGCAGCATCTCCAATCTCAAAATCATCTGTGGAAAATCTTACGTCGACAATTCCATCTGTTAATGAAAGTCTGGCATTCTTTAAGACTGACTCATTTTGAACTTCGTCTTTTTCCTCAAATGAATCTGCATATCTTTTGATTGCAACAACTATCGTATTCAGATTTATAGGTCCACCAACGTGAGCCTCGACATCTTTTTGGATTTTTACTGCAAGAGCAGTGTAGTTAATCAAATCCATCTTCACACAATCATAAATTGAACGATTTCTAGTGATAATTTCCCTTACTGCATCAGGCACCGAGATATTTACAGTCCTCATAGTGAACTATAAATACTGTCATATATAATAGTCTTATGTAAGTATATCTTATATATTAAAATAAAATTTATATATTGTCATGTACATTACAAACTATAAGTGAATATGACATGTTTATAACAGATGAATTTGACAACCTTTGGCGAAGAATGTCTAGACATTTTATTGATATCGAAGACATCTTTGATGATCTAAAAGAAACAAGCAACCTCCAAACATTTGGTCCCTATTACTATGGTTATACAATGACAATGGGGTCAGATGGAAAACCAGTAGTAAAAGAATTTGGGAATGTAAAACCAAATCTGCTTCCAACATCTGATGTAAGGGAACCTTTTGTGGATGTTCTTCTAGACAACAAAGAAAAAGTTCTGAAACTTGTTGCTGAAATGCCAGGTGTTGAAAAAAAGGACATCAAGATTGTAGTTGAAGGACGTACAGTAAATCTTGATGCAGAGCATGATCAGAAAAAATATCATGCTAAAGTACCGATAAGACACAAGGTAGACGAAGATTCTGTAAAGGCAACTTATGCCAATGGAATTCTTGAAGTAAGTTTCAAACTAAAAGAAGAAGACAAACCAAAAGGTAAAACAGTGGAGGTTGAATAAACCTCTCTTTTTTTATGGTGATTAAATAATGAGTGAAATTATTTTAAAAATTATTGAAGTTTCCCAAAGGCTTGTAGGTAAAGGTATTGCAGTAGTAGATCCAAAAATTGTTGAAGATAATGAATGGGAAACTGGTCAAATATTAGAAATTGTAGG
>DATEAJ010000062.1:0-8170 GCA_035288445.1 Nitrosopumilaceae archaeon | reverse complement strand
CATTTTTCTTCACTTGTGAGTATAGATTGCTTGAATCGCAGAATCTTTTCTGCAATATCCAAATCTAACAAACTGAATTTCTGCACCCTCATTTAATTCTAAGTAGTATTTTTCTGTGAAAGCTTGAATTGTTTCAAGACTGTTCTCATTAAATTTTTCATTAACAAAAAGTGTCTTTGGTATCAGAATGTTTATCTTTGTAGAGCTTTTTTGTGTAATCCATTGAATTTTAGGCAATTCTGCTTTAAAATCATTACCAGAATATTCTGCCTCTATATCTGATCCTATTTTTGTTATTTTTACATTGTACAATTCAATCAGTCTTTGTTGATCTCCAACTTGAAGATTTTTTACGTCATTGCCAGAAATATAAAAGATGCCATCGACTTCAACTTTTCTTTTACCAATATCTTTTTGTGGATGATTTGCAAGTTCAACAGATGTCACATTATTATTTTTTACCACTAGTTTTACAGGTTCTGTAACCATAAACAATCTGATGCTGATTGGATCAATTATTTTTCTGTTAAATGATTCTAGAGTATCAAATGGTGCGAGTGTATCAGATTTTGTGAAACCTAGTGAAAGAACAAACTTTCTTATGGCTTCAGGAACGATTCCACGTCTACGCATAGCTTCAAGAGTTGGAAGCCTTGGATCATCATATCCAGATACTTGGCCTTCTTCAACCAAAGGCTTTAGAACTCTCTTTGAGACAGGCATGCCTTCAAACTCTAATCTAGAAAATTCTAACATCTTTGGCTTTCTCATCTCCAATCTATCCAAAATAGCATAGTACAGCTCATTTCTAAGCTCATACTCTTTTGTTCTAAAGGCATGGGTTACACCATCAAGGCTGTCTTCAATTGCTACTGCAAAATCATAGTTTGGCCACACTCTATATCTATTCATTAACAATGGATGGCTTCCTTCAATTATTCTAAAAAGTGCAGGATCGCGCATCACAGTATTATCTGACTCCATATCACCACGAAATCTGACTATGGCCTCTCCAGGATTGTATTTTTCAAACATGTCATGCCATCTTTTTGTATTTTTATCAAGGTCACCAGAACGACATTTGCAAGCTTTCATCTCCCTTCTGTTATTGCTAATTGTTTCTTGATTACAAGTGCAAACATAAGCATGATTTGATTCGATCATTTGCATTCCTTTTTTGTAAATTAATTCGATATCATCTGATGTGTTTTTCACACGATCGTATTTTACTCCAAGCCAGTCAAGCCCAACTTTGATTGCAGCATAATATTCTAGTCTCTCGTTTTCAGGATTTGTGTCATCAAACCTAAGAATCAACTTTCCATCGTACATCTTTGCATATTCCTCATCAATTATTG
Organism: Nitrosopumilaceae archaeon; assembly: GCA_035288445.1. GTDB lineage: Archaea > Thermoproteota > Nitrososphaeria > Nitrososphaerales > Nitrosopumilaceae > UBA8516. The sequence continues at coordinate 6,812 of DATEAJ010000062.1, read as the reverse complement.
CAGCCTTTGCATGACCAATATGCGGATATCCATTTGGTTCTGGCGGAAATCTTGTTACAACCTTTCCATTTTCTGCACCTTCTAGTGGAGGAAGACCAATTCTTTCTTGTTTTGGTTTTGTGGTCAGAAGTTCTGGAAAATTACTTTCTAATTCTGATTTTTGCTCTGCCAATGAAAGTCTGTTAATCTCTGTTACAACTTCAGAAATGATGGGAATGATTTCTTTTGTTTTGCTCCTAAGATCTGGCCTTGAACCAAGAATTTTCGATATTACTGTCTCATTACGGGTTTTTCCCTCGTGTTCAGAAGCGTTCTGAAGGGCGATTCCACGTATCGCCTTTCTCAAGTCGTCATCCAATTATAAATTCCTCTCTACTACAAATTCTAAAAGTGATAAAAGTTCTTTTTTCGCTCTTCCATCATAAGACGCTAACGATCTTTTTGCCGCCTTAGAATACCGCAAGGCTTTCTTTCTAACCATGTTTTCTATTCCCATCGAATTAATTGTCTTGATCACTGATTCGATCTCCTTTTTTGATATAGAGGAATTGCCAAATGCATTTAGAATTTTTTCTTTATTACCGCCTCTTGCTTTGTTTATGGCAAGAAGTATGGGCAGTGATTTTTTTCCTTCACGAATGTCATTGCCAACAGGTTTCCTGGTGATTTTAGGATCGCCAACTATTCCTATAAGATCGTCAACTATTTGAAATGCGATACCCAAGTTTTTTCCAAACAAAGAAAGGTTTTCAACATCTTTTCTTTTTGTATTTGCGCAAATAGCTCCCATTGCACAGGAAACTTCGAAGAGTGACGAAGTTTTTTTTTCTATCATTTTTATATATTGACTCTCGGAAGGAATTTTTTGTGACTGGGCCATGCTAATATCAAGTATCTGACCTTCACAAACATTAACACATGCTTTGGCAAGTTTTCTTACTAGAGCAAGACTTACTTTTTCTCGTACATTTGAACCAGATGAAATTGTTTCAAAGGCCTTTGAAAATAAAACATCGCCAGCTAGGATACCAACGGGAATGCCAAATTTTGTGTGTACTGTTGGAACGCCATGACGCATCTCATCATTATCCATGATATCATCATGAACTAGGGTAAAGTTGTGTATCATCTCAACTGCTGCTGCTGCAGGTAGGGCCTGTTTGGCAGTTCCGCCCAAAACCTCACAACTCTTTATCACCATGTATGGTCTGAGTCTTTTTCCTCCATGTTCGATTAGATGTGAAGCAGCATCATAAAGCTGAACTGGAGTTCCCTCTAGTCTAGAAAGCAAAAAGGAGTTGACGGTTTTTGCAGTTTTTGTAATTGAATTTAATGACATTATTTTAGCTCCCATTTTTTGTCAGGAAAATGATATTGTACAGGTTTTCCAAGGATCTGATTGATGTCTTTTCTATTCCACACATTTAAAATTGACTTGTGTTCTGGTGAAATATCAGTTTTTGACTTTGACAAAAAATACAAAGCCAATATCATCCATGGACAATAAACCTCCGGTACTTTTTTCAAATCATCTAAAAGTTCATCCACGGAAACCCACTTTATAGCATCAATCTCCTCTTTAACTAATTTTATGTTCGTATTATCTTCTATTATGCCAATTAAAGTTCCACAGATCTCATTTTCTGAACCAATATTCTTGTATGGAACATGATATTCGAACTTGAATAAATAATCTAACTTGCACGAAATTCCAATCTCTTCTGGTAATCTTCGTTCTGCAGAAGAGACATACGTCTCTGATTGTCGTGGATGACTAGCTACCGTTCCATCCCAATCCCCTGGCCATAACATTTTACTTTGACTCCGTCTTGTAAGAAGAAGCTTGCAGTCTTTGCTAAACAAGAGAATAGTAAAGGCTCTGTGAAGCTTACCATTTGGCAAATGGCATTTGATTTTTTCTTCAGTTCCTATCGGATTATCATCTTTGTCTACAAGAATGAGATAATCAGTATCCACCTTACTCATCTCTTAAACAAAGTTCCTTCAAACTTTCCCTTCACTGCATTTACTATTCTGTCTGGTTTGTTACCATTTACCAAGAAAACTTTGGTTCCACTCTTTGAAATGGATATGGCTTCTTTGATTTTACGACTCATCCCACCTGTAACATCCATTTCAACTTCAGATACCTCTGTCTTTTCTCCTTTTATTTCACGTAGCAGCTTTTTTGTTTTCATGTCGGCGTAGACTCCATCTACGTTTAATACAAAAATCACCAATCTGGGTTTTAGAACTTTAGATAACATTCCCATGATTTTGTCTCCTGATAAAATATAGGATTTATTTTTACCATACCACATTACATCTCCATATGATATCGGAACTAGTCCAGCTTTTGCAATATTTGCAATCTCTCTAACTTTTTTCTGATCAGCTTTATTTCCAAACATAAAATCAGTTGGAGGTAAACAATACGGATTCAAGCCATTTTCTAGGAAAGAATCAAGAATAATTTTGTTCAATTCAACCATGGAATTTTTGACGACGGAAACACCCTTTTTGTTATATTTAGCTGGTTTCGTATGCATGTTATATTTGACCGACCAGTAATGACCAAAAGATCCCCCCCCGTGCACCACAATAATAGGCTCCTTTATTTTCTTTAATTTGGACGCAATCTTGTTAATTGCTGGAAGGTTTGGGGTAAGTGGCTTTTGCTTGTTTGTAATTATAGAACCGCCAAGTTTTATCAAAATCATATTTTTCTACAGTAAACCAGTCGGTTTAAAAAGTATCTACTAGGCCTCTGTTGGCAATTCTAGTAGAAAACACCTCGGCATGATTTTTCAAATTAGCGAGGGTTTTAGTAAGGTTTGATTTGTCTACAAGCGCAATTATGCACCCTCCGCCACCTGCTCCTGTAATTTTTGCACCAAACGAAGTTTTCTTGGCTTCTTTGACAAGAATGTCTAATTTGTCAGTGGAAACACCAATCTGCTCTAAAAGAAGCTGATTTTTAGACATTAGTGAACCAACTTTTGATAAATCATTTTTTCCTAGTGATAAAAGCGCATCTTGGATAAGTTCTGACTCTTGTTTGTACAATGACTCGAACAATTCTTTGTTGTTTTTCTTAAATTTTTTTACTTTTTCAACAACATCACGAGTTTGGTGCGATTGTTTAGAATTTGCAATTACAAGATCAAAATCTGAATTGGAATTAATTTTTTTAAAACCATTTTTTATATCATATTCTGCAAGTCCGCCAAAAGTACAGACGGAGCAATCGGCACCTGATGTGTTTTTGAAAATTGTTCGCTCAGCTTCAATTGATAACTTTAGAATATCTTCTCTTGGAAGTTTTTTAAACAATCCAGTTATTGATGCTGCAGCTGCTACACAAGAAGCTGAAGATGACCCAAGACCTATGCCTGAAGGTATTTCAGATTCTATTTTTATTTCAATACCACAATTTTTATTGAATTTCTTTAGAGTTTTAGTTGCCAAGTAAACAAAAGGTTTCATTTGTTCATTGGAATCATTTGAAGATGAATCCACATTTGCTTCTATGTTTCCCAGTTCTGACTTTATCTTGATTTTTTTTTCATCGATTAGTTGAGACGTTACTTTGATTCTCCTATCTATGGAACACAGTATTGCCTTCGTACCATAAACCACAAAATGCTCCCCAAACAAAATGACTTTGCCTGGAGCAGAAGCGCTTGATTTCATGAGAATGCAATCGATGCATATCCTACCACAGAACTCTTGTTTCCAGCCACATCTCCACTTGTGGCATATTTGAGTAAAGTTCCCTTTGAAGCTCCAAGTTCTTTGCAAGCTACCATGGTGGATGCAATCGCTCCATACCCGCATGCACTGATTTGATTTTCTTGTAAAACGCTATAGAATCTGTCCACGTCTAAATCAAGAATGGGCTCTATCAACAATTTGTCTTGTTTGTATGCAAAGCTATTCTCTTCATAATGCGTAAAATCAGACGAACCTATGATGATGGTCTTCTTGGTTTTTGCAATCCTTGCTAATGCCTTGCCAATCTCTTTGGCAGCCTTGTACCCTTGGTCAATCAAAATTATTGGCAGAATCTTGAATTTATGAGAATAAATCTCTTGTAACATGGGAACCTGAACCTCTAAACTATGGTCTTTGGTATGCGAAAAAAAGTCTAGTTCTACCATTTTAGAAATTTCATTTAACTTTATGGAAGACTCGGTATCTACTTCAACATTTCCAAGAGGCGTTTGCCATTGTCCTTCTTTCATCACAGCAACATTGCAACCTATCCCCCAATGATTCGGACCAATAATGATGACAAGTTCTGGTTTTTGTGAAGAAATGTGATAAAAGGAATTTGATGCAATAGGCCCTGAGTACATGTATCCTGCATGTGGAGAGATCACCCCAAGAATTTCTTCATTATTTTCGACAGGCGGATTTTTTCCTGGTCCAAAATGGTGTAAAAAACAATCATGTATTGCCCGTTTCAATTCGTCTGTTTCTTTTGGATAGAACATGCCAGCAACAGCCGGTGTTCTTATCTGCATTATTCTATTGCCTCTTAGATCTCTCAAAACGAGACGTTCGTATTGGTTCTTCTTCTATCTCTTCTTCAACTATCTTTGTTTCAAAATCGTCAATTCCATACTTCATTGACTCGCCCTCTTTAAGCTGGCCTTTTTGTATCAATACTTCTCTTGCCAAAAGCCAGTATGCGGTTGCCAAAGATTTTCTTCCTCTGTTATTGGCTGGAATTATCAAATCAAGTTTCGATGTAACATTGTCGGTATTTGCTAAACCAATAACTGGAATCCCTGCGTTTGTAGCTTCTAGAACAGCCTGTGCATCAGTTTGTGGATCTGAAACTACCACAAGCTGCGGCTCTATGTAATATGGTAAAAGTGGGTTTGTAAGAGTGCCTGGCATGAATCTTCCAAGCATTACTGTTGCTCCAGTCACCTCACAGAATTTTTCTATTGGAGTGTTGGCATATTCTCTACCAGAACATACTATTACTTTAGAAATATCTGCTCTGTTTATGAATTTGGCAGCAGTTTGAATTCTTGACAATGTTTTTTTGATATCAATAATGTACAGTCCTTCAGGAGTTGCCTTTGTAATAAAAGGAGTCATGAATTTTGTCTTGACCGGTGTTCCTACTCTTATTCCAGTAGATAAGATTGTTTTCTCTATATTTTCAAGATCTGATTCACTCATGTTGTGATTTTAAATTTGTGCCATCCCACGTATTAAATCATACTCTGAAATACGAATCAACTCATTTAGTTTGACTATTCTTTCTCCACCCACCACGCCTACCTTCAGCATTTTGGATTTTGTAGCGATACCAATGTGTGATATGTGCGAATCTGAAGATTCTCCTGACCGATGTGATGTTATTAATTTGATATTGTTTTTCTGGGCCTCTGATGCAAATTCTAAAGCATCATAGAGACTTCCAGCTTGGTTTACTTTTAAGATTGCAGCATTACACGATTTCATTTTTATAGCTTTTTTCAGAATTTTTGTGTTTGTTACCAACAAGTCGTCACCTGTTATCAACACTTTAGGAAACCTTGAAGTCAAAATAGACATTTCTTCAAATCCTTCTTCGTGTACGGCATCTTCGGCATAAACAAGCTTGTATTTTTTTATGATTTCTGAAACAAACTCTAGTTGTTTTTCTGGTGTGTTTTCAAAACCTTCTCGGTCGTAAACATATTTTTTCTTCTTTTCATCCCATTGCGTAGATGATGCAAAATCTACACCAAGAGAAACTTCTTTGCCTAACGTGAACCCAAGATTTTCACAGGCTTTGGCTGAAAATTCCAGTGCCTTTTGATTGTTTATTTTAGGTGCCCAGCCTCCCTCATCTCCACGACCATTTGTAAAGTCAGGTTCATGTTTTACTAGGACTTTTTGCAACTCCTTGTGTACTGAAAGGTTCATCTCTATTGCACCAAAAATCGTCTTTGCGCTAGTTGCACAAACTAAAATTTCTTGAATGTCTGGAGTTCCCTTGCCTGCGTGAGCACCACCTCCTAAAATGTTTCCTAGGGGAAAGGGAAATTTATAGTCGTTATCTTGTGAGATCAATTTAAACAGTGGAACTCCTAGTGATTTCGAAGCGGAATCAACAGACGCTATTGTAAGGGCAAAAGCTACGGCTCCACCTATCTTTGAGTAATTAGGTGTAGAATCAATCTCTCGTATGGTGTTATGGATTGATTTTAAATCTGAAGGATCTAGTCCTACAAATTTTTTTAGATTTGCATTTATGACCTGGAGACTCTTTTCTGGCTTGTTGTCTTGGAAACTTTGTGCCTCATGTTTTCCAACGCTTGCTCCGGAAGGTGCGCAAACTCTGCCAAGATAAGAATTGTCAGAAACAACATCGATTTCTACTGTTTTGCTGCCCCTACTATTGTATAGCAGCCTTCCTTTTACGGAAGTGATCTTTGGCATCCTACTCTAGCTCAGATTGTACTTCTTGTTGTCTTCTTCTAATAGCTTCGTAGAATGGGATTACTTGATGAATAGTCTCAACAGACGTTAACATCATTGTTCTACAACAATATCTTTTAATTCCCAACGAATCAAGAACCTTGGCAGAATCTTCTCCGCCTTTTACTCTTGTTTGATAATCCTTGAACTTGTCAGCAATTAAATTCCCACAAGTAAAACATCGGACCGGGATAAGCATATTTTGAAAAAGTAATCAAGGCTTATAAAAACCATGCATGGGTATTTGCATAATGCGGGAGTCGCCCAGCCTGGCCAAAGGCGCTAGCTTGAGGGGCTAGTATCTTAGGATTTCGAGGGTTCAAATCCCT
>DATEAJ010000061.1:0-8902 GCA_035288445.1 Nitrosopumilaceae archaeon | reverse complement strand
TCACCAACGACTGGTTCTGGTGAATAGTTTGGCGAGTTAAATAATTCGTTTACTACCATCAATTGTGCAGATTGACATATGTCTCTGATATCACTTGCGCTGTATCCATCTGCAAGCTTTGCAAGCTCGGATGGTTTTACTTTGTCATCTATTTTTAGTGGCGCACTGTAAAGTTCAAACAAGTTTGTTCTTGCATCAAGTGTTGGAAGTGGAACATAGATTCTTTTTGTAAATCTTCTAAGAAATGGCCAGTCAAGACTCCACGGTTTGTTTGTTGCACCAATTACGTATAATTTTAAGTCTTTTCCTTTACCGTTAATTCCGTCCATTTCTGTAAGGAATTGGTTTTTTACTCTAATTTCTCCACCAACTTCGCTGTTTCTGTTTCCTAAAAGCGAATCTACTTCGTCTACAAACAATATTACTGGTAAGCCTTCTTTTTCAGCATAACCACGGGCCATGGTGAAAAGCTTTGATACATTTTTTTCTGCTTCGCCAAGCCATTTGCTCATCATCGAAGCTGCGTCAACGTTAATAAAATAACCATCAATTTCACTTGCAGTAGCTGCGGCAAGAATTGTTTTTCCACACCCAGGTGGACCATAAAGCAACATTCCTCTTGGCCATCCAAGTGGAAAAAGATCCGGTCTCTTACTTGGATACACTATTGATTCGCGTAGTGCGCTTTTTGCATCATCAAGACCAATTACTTCCTCCCAGCTAACGTTGGGCTTTTCTTTCATTACCATTTCATCAAATTCATTTTTGGCAAGTTGTTGTTTTTGTTGTTCAGGAGTTGCCTTTGGATCTACTACGGGTTCTAATGCAACATTAGTGAGTTGTAATGCCTTTATCCTATTTTGATACGCTGCAGAACGCTCCATGTAGACCTTGTTTAGTTTGTTATCAGGATACAGTTGTATTAGTTTTACAAGAGATTCTATTGCTCTTTGGTAATTTGTTATAGCCATGCCTCGTGCACCTTGAGAATCAAGTTTGATTGCCTCAGCTGCAAATTTGCTTGCACTATTTTCTAATTCTTGAGGAGCTAGACTCATACCACAACTAAATTTCCACTGCGGTTTTTGTTAGGTATGCTTGTGTGTAAACTGGTGTAGTAGTATTGGTTAAATTAATTGGACTAGAGAGTGGTGCTATCTTTTGTTCTTTATATTCGTCAAGACTCTTTTGTACCAATCTTCCTAAGGCTAGGTTCTGAGTAACATCCTCATGTAAATCTTGAATCTGTTTTAGAGCAGTTTCTGCAGATATGAGAAGATCATCCATGTCATCTCTCAGTATGTTTACAGAATTGGTCGCATGCATGATGATTCCTATAAATTCCTCTAAAAACTCTTTGATGTCTTTTTTAGCTTGGTATTTTGATAACAAGTAATCAGCTGCTAGCATAACTTGCCTAAGGTCTTTTAGCTCCTCTACGGATAGAGTTTCTACGAATTGATCATCCTTGTCTATGCCCTTTTGAGTAATTTTTTGTTCAATTTTGGATGAAAGTAGTCTTATCTGGTCTAAATGGTTTGGAATATCTTTTACTGACTCGGCTTTTTTAAAATTGAGCATAACGCCTCATGCTTACAAGAAATCTACATTAGGGAACTGCTTGTAAATTTTAGAGTCAGCAATCAATTTAGCTTCATCCAAGAGTAAGCAAGACTGTCGATTTGCCTCTTCAAAGTCCAGATTTGCACCTGTAAGATGACCGGCATCAATGATAATGCCTCCAAGTACTAAGGATAGTTCACCAAGAGATACATCTGTATCAACGAGTAAACCAAACAGCTGTGAGCGTACTGTTCTTACAATAGATATTGTTGGTGCAAGTACCAGTATTATATTTCCTAACCCAAAAACAGAATCTAAACATCTTCTAGCTTATCTTAATGACTCTATTGCGCGAGAAATTTCTAACTCATAAACAAGTTTTTCTTTGAATTCTGAAATCGGAATACCATTGTTTGTTTTTGCATAAAGAGACAGATTGATTTTTCTAAGCTCAGATCTTTTTTGAATGAGCATATCAAGTGTCTTATCAACAAGTGCGGTGGCGTAATCAAGCCTTGGCTTTAGAGTGCTTGCCCGCATGATTGTATCGGTTGTCACATGGTTTACTTGCCATTTTGATTGCACAGACATACAATTCAAAATGGTGGATTTTTGTATATCAAACTCGTGTTACACGGTTTTGTGTGACTACAGTAACACCATCTGCAGATACAGCTTAGTATTTTTTCAAACATTTGTCCAATGAATTTAGCTATTGAACTTACCTTGTAAGTAACAAAAGTTTGACAATGGTAAAAGGACAGGACTTAGCAGTAAGCCTAGAAGAGTTTGGTTTAAGCAAATATGAAGCACACGCATATGTTACTTTGATAACAAAGGGAACAATTTCTGCTGGTGAGCTTGCCTACTATTCTAATCTTCCAAGGACAAAGGTATATCCAACTTTACTAAAGCTTGTAAAGAAAAAACTTGCCATAATATCAAAAAGTAAACCAATAATGTGTACTGGTATATCTCCTGAAGACGCTTTTGATGAAATAGTTCAAGAACAAATTAACAAAGTAAATGGAATGAACAGCCTTGTAACAAAGCTAAAACAAGTAAGCGAAGACAGTAAAAAGGCACGCGGTTCTGAAGAAAAAAGATATTTTCATTTAACTCCAAACTATGTCTTCAAACAACTTGAAACTATGATAGAAGGTTCAAAAACTTCGATTCATGCAATGATCGATTCATGGGGGTTGAGTCTTTTTTCACAATGTAAAGACAGCCTTATTCATGCTGCCAGAAAAAACATCGATATCAGAATAATAATTCCTGCAAATCTAGTTGGATCAGAAGCTTTTCAAGTAATTCCTGATGGAGTCAAGATAAAAACTTCAGATATTTCTCACAATTCAATCACATTTGATGATTCTGAAATACTTATGATCAATAGTAATAATGGGAAAGGTGCAATATTTCTATCCACAGAGGTGTTAGGAACAAACCAAGCAAAACTCTTTGAGCAGACTTGGAAGAACGCTACAAAAATCAACAATCTTACTGCCATGACAAAGACAGACGCCCAGGAAGTACTCAAAATAATTGATTTAATAAATGGAGATGGTCTTGGTTTTGTTCTAAATTCTATGCTGCGCTCAAAAAATAAAGAAATCAACATGCTAGAGTTTTTGCAAAAAAATGGGATAGATTTGGAATCAAAGACAATTGATGAGATAATCACTCTTGTTGATTCCACTTTGCAGATAACCTGCTCGGGTCAAGCACGATACGAGTCACAAGGAAATCACATAATAATTGAATCAAAGCTAAATAGCGGGCATTCACTTCCGTGGGCAATGCTTCTAAATGGCTATCTTAGCAAGAAAGGATTCAAAACAAAAATGATGTATCAAGACCAGCACAGTGGTGAAAGGATACACATCAAAGTGGGTTCCAAACTAGAAGCAAACTAAACTTGTTAACTTTATAATGTCATAGAATTTACCACAACTGTAAATGGAGATATCTCACGAATTTAATGTAAAAAAAATAGAGGATGAAGTTAGAAATAGCCTGTCATTGGTTGATTTGCAAAAACTAATTTTTGAATCTCCTGATAAAACAAAAAAAATTGCCTTCATTGAGGGTCCACCTACAATGAATGGAGTGCCACACGCAGGTCATTTACGCGGTCGTGTGATCAAAGATCTATGGTACAGATACATGACTTTGTGTGGAAGCAAAGTCATATTCAATGCAGGATGGGATACACAGGGACTTCCAGTTGAATTACAAGCTGAAAAAGAACTTGGCATTGAAGGTAGCAAGTCAGAAGTAATCGAATCGGCAGGAGTTGAAAAAATAGTTTTAGAATGCAAAAAGATTGTTCTCAGATTTAATGAAAAATGGGTTGAAGCAGACAAGATGCTTGGAATGTCGTTTAATCAGGAAAAAGCATATTGGACATACAAAGATCAGTACATTGAACGCGAATGGCAGTATCTTAAAAAAGCACATGAAAATGGGATTCTTTCTGAAGGATTCCGTGTTGTTGCATACTGCCCTAGCTGTCAGACATCACTTAGTTATTCTGAAGTCAATCAAGGATATGAAACAGTTCAAGACCCTTCACTTTACTACAAGGTAAAGATCCAGGATGAAGATTTGTTTCTTATCGTATGGACAACAATGCCATTTACCCTTGTTACAGATGCCATGGTTGGCGTAAACCCAGATGAAAATTATGTGTATGTCAAAATTGGAGATGAGACGTGGCTTGTTGGTGAAAAAAGATTACAGGAATTTATGAAAGAGATAAAAAAAGAAGATTACACAGTAACAAAAATCATCAAAGGTTCAGACATAGAAGGAAGAAGATATGTTCACCCATTACTTGATCAGATACCTGAGCTAAAAGAACTGGCTCTTAAGAATCCAAAATTTCATACAACAGTGGCAGAAGATTTTGTTGACATCCAGACTGGTAGTGGTCTTGTTCATCTTTCGCCAGTAAACGGTGAAGACGATTTTGAAATTGCAAAAAAGAGGTTAATACCATATAACAATCCGATTAACGATGAAGCTAAATTTACAGACAAGGCTGGAGCATATACAGGATTATTTGTCAGAGATGCAGATGAAAGAGTCGTTGAAGCGTTACGTGATAGAGGAGCACTTGTCAAGATAGGCAAGATAAAACATCAGTATCCATTGTGTTGGCGTTCGCATCACAAGCTGTTATGGCTTGCAAGAAGAGGGTTTTTCTACTTTTTAGACAGACTGGGAGAAAAAGCTGTAGAGGCCGCTAGCAACGTAGAGTATTTTTTTGATCCTCCAAAGAATAGATTTCTTGAAATAATCAAAGACAAGCACCCGTGGGGCATATCACGAGAAAGAATTTGGGGATGTCCTTTACCATGTTGGAATTGTAAAAATTGTGGTAATCATGTATGGTTTTTTTCAAGAAAAGAAATAATTGATAATGCTTCAGAGCTTCCCGATGGTGAAAACTTTGAACTACACCGACCATGGATAGACAAAATTGTAATAAAATGTAAAAAATGTAATTCAAGAATGGAACGAGAACAATTTGTGTTGGATACATGGCATAACAGTGGTGCCGCACCATATGCGTCATTAACTGATGCGGAATATGCAGAAAACATTCCGGCGGTTTTTCTTACTGAAGGAATAGATCAAACACGTGGTTGGGCATATACACTTCTTATGGAGAATGTGATATTTAACAACAAACCAGTTGCACCCTTCAAGTCATTTTTGTTTCAGGGTCATGTTCTTGACAAAAATGGTAACAAGATGAGTAAAAGTCTTGGAAACGTTTTGGATGCAATTGAACTTATGACAAAATATCCAGTGGACCTTATCAGATTCTATTTCATATGGAAATCAAGTCCTATAGAACCACTCAACTTTAGCACGGATGAATTAATGTCAAGACCTTACCAAGTTCTTAGTACGCTATACCACTTGCATCTTTATTTGAAACAAAATAGTGAATATGACAAGTTTGAAAAATCTCACACTTTGGAGTGGGCAAAAAAGAAAGACCTAATAAAATCTCCAGAAGTTTGGATTTTATCAAAACTTCAAAAACTCATTTCATCTGTTGCAGAATCTCAGAACAAATGCAGATTCCATGAGGCAGCAAAAGCATTAGATGATTTTATCATAAATTCTGTTAGCCAAGTTTACATTCCAATAACAAGGCCTGAGATTTGGGCAGAAGATGATTCCCAAAGGGAGAGAAGGTTTGCAATATACGCTACTTTGTCAGAGATTCTCAGAGCTTTTGATATCATGTTGCACCCGATTTGTCCCTTTACAACAGAATATCTTCATGGAGCAATGTTTGGCCAAAAGAAAACAATTCTGTTGGAGAGTTGGCCTGAGCCACAAAAATCATTAATCAATGACAGCGTAGAGGAAGCATTTGATTTGATGAAAGAGATTGTTTCTGTTTCTGCTGCAGCAAGAATGAAAGGTAAGCTAAAAAGAAGATGGCCATTAAATGAAGCAATCATCTGCGTTGAAAAATCTCAGAAACAAAAATTGGAATCGCTTTCAAGTCTTTTACTTTCACAGCTAAATGTAGAAAAATATGATATAACAGAACTTGAAAAGAGTGAGGGTCTTGAGATGCTTGCACAATTATTGAAATTGAATCTACCAATAATTCCTAAAGTAGAACTTGAACGCAAAAAGATTGGGCCTAAAGCAAAGCAAGACTTGCCCAAGCTCTTGACAAAGTTTTCAGAAACAGATCCAAGAAAGATAGTAGATGACCTTTTGCAGAATGGAAATCATGTTTTTGAGCTTGATACAAACAAAATAACACTTGATAAAGAAGATTTTATCATAGATTTCATGGAACACCCAGAATATGCAATGGCAAAACGTGATTCCTTGATTGTATTTGTGTCTTCAGCAAGAAACCATGAGATGATGGCCCGCGGCTTGGTACGAGATGTTGCAAGAAGATTGCAGGCTTTGAGAAAGGAGCGTGGCTACAATCCTACTGACATTCTTGAAACTGCCTATATTTTAGACCTAGATGATGAATCTCTTGATATGATAAAAGAAAGACATGAAGAGCTCGCCTTCCTTGTGCGAGTTAAAAAAATAGCATTTGAAGACAAGGCAAAATTCTATAAAGACGACGATATAGACGGCCAGAAGATCCGGATTTCAGTAGAGTAAGACTCTTGCCATAATTGGAGAAATGCAAGAAAGTTAATAGCAGTGTCAGCAAGTGAATAAAAATCTAATGACCATATGAAAAGGAAATAAATGAGTATTAAGAATAATCTATAATGGTAACAGAGAATAAATCTACCATTGCTTTTGTTCAATTACTCAAAGAAGATCTCGTAGTTTTACGTATTGTACCAAACGATGGCATCATACCAGATTATGAAGCAGGCCAATTTCTTACCCTAGGTATTCCAGTAGTATCTGAAAATTATAAGATTGTTCGTAGAGCATATTCAATTGCTTCACATCCAGAAAACAAAAAGTATTTTGAATTTGTTATCAGATGGGTTCGAAAACCTTTACCTGGTCGTGTAACAACCGCGTTATTTTATGCAAGTGAAGGAGATCAGGTAACTTTGGGAAAACCAACTGGAAATGCTTTAACAATTAATCAAACATTGCATGATGGTAGTAAAGATAATAGAAGAATTGTTTGCGTTGGAGGCGGTACAGGTATTGCGCCTTTTGTAAGTTTTGCGCAACACCTTCAAGCGGTGGGCGATAAAAGAGAGGTTGTTGTTTTACACGGTGCTAGCTATGTAGACGAATTGAGTTACAAGGGACTTTTTACAAGGTTGGAAGAAGAAAGTCTTGACAGAGGGAAAGACAAGTGGAACTTTACATATAGAGCTTCTATAAGCAGACCAGAAGAATGGTTTAACAGATCATGGAAAGGTCAGACAGGCAGAGTTGAAAATTTCTTAAGATCAAAGGATGGAGGGATGTCGCCTTTGGAACAACTTGTTGGAGAAAAAATCACAAGGGAAAACACCATGTTCTATATTTGTGGATGGCAAGGAACAATTGATGGGGTCATGGACTTTTTAACTCCAAAGGGTTTTGTGACTCTTCATGATAAACGCGAAGACGGAAGCTTTGAAGCAAAATACGAATCATACGGCTAAAATTTTTGGCAATAGATTGGGTCTATCCTTTTCTTAATATGAATTGCATCAAGGCTTCTTTGGAGTATTCGATTCCGTGTTCCTCACTAGAATGTTTACTGTATGCCACAAGCACCTTTGCAATATCTTCATCTTCTGCGATAAAATCGCACTCAAAACCATAATCTCTGCAGGTGAACTTTGCCATTACAAATATAACAAAAAATTTCCAGTATATATCTGGTGTCATTGGTTTTCAATTAGTATAACCTACACTTAGACGATCGTCCTTGAGACAGTTTACTGTTTCAAGGGGTTATCGGTTATCTTGATCTGATCCTTTTTTTGAATTGCTCACAGGTATAGAAACAATGCTTTCTACAACAGCCTTTGTTAACTCATCAATAATCTTAATTTTTTTCTCATCGGTTTCTCCTAACATCTGTATTGCCCTCTCTAATTCTTTTTTCCTTTATGTGTCTACGCTGGAAAACATGTCCTAAATCAGCGGTTCTGGTGCTAGTTGCATCATTGTTGCCTCAATAATTGGAACTTCATTACTAATCATTTTTTCCACAGCAAGAACTTCATCCTTTCTAGCTCTCAAACTTCTTTCTTCCCTCTCAAGAATTTGGTCTCTAAACATTAGTTTTGTTGCAGGAAACGAAGATACCTTCTCATCAACTAATCTTGGATCTGATATATCTAAGATCATCGTCCCCTTGGTTTTATTTTCCATAACAAGCTTTATTTTTTCATAAGTAATTACGAAATAATCTGCAGTAGTTGCGACAAATATAATTTCAAATTTATCGAATCCGGACAAAACATCTTCAAACTTTATTGGTTTACCACCCAGCGTTTTAGAAAAGCCTGTGGAACGTTCAATGGTTTTGCTTGTAATTTCAAACGGATATTTTTTTTCATTAAGAGATTTAGCAACCATGGATGCTGTTTCACCTGTTCCTATGATTAGAACACGTTTCTTTGCATCTAAACCTGCATGCGCCTCCGCAATTTTGACAGCGATATCTCCAATTGATGTGACTCCTTTACTAATTCCCGTAGACTCTCTGATACGTGTTGCAACCCCTATTGAACTGTCAAATAATTTATTCAAAATTCTTCCAGATGCATTAGATTGTTTGGCACTTGAAATTGCTGATTTTATTTGTTCAAGGATTCTTTCATTTCCTACAACCACTGATTCCAAACCGCATGCAAGTCTTAACAATTGA
>DATEAJ010000060.1:0-3483 GCA_035288445.1 Nitrosopumilaceae archaeon | reverse complement strand
CAGCGTACCTTGTTGAGATGCAAAGATCACTCTTGCAAATGCAAGAAAGTCAAACTGAGGAGTTGTTGCACCATACAAAGGTGTCTGAGCCATTATCATGTAGATTAAAAGTGCTAATCCACACCATGCAAGTCTAACTTGTAAGGAAAGTTTCTTTTTTGGTTTTGGTACTTGTGGAATGTAGTTTTCAGCTTTTTTTACAAATTTTATAATTAAATTGGTAGGTGTTCCCTCTACACTCATGCTTCTGCAAGCACCTCGCCCCCAGCTTGTTTTACTTTTTCTTCTGCAGAAGCAGAGAATCTTTCAACTTTGATAGTGTAGGCATTCTTAGTTTGACCTCCACCTAGAAGTTTATCATAACCAAGTTCTATGAGATCTATAATCTTTTTTCCTCCTTCTTGTTTTCCAAATTTCGCAAAGAAAGAATCTAGATCCCTTACACTAAGCCACTTTCTCACAAGGTTTGGGTGCGGTGGGTGAGTAGAATCGTGACCAAAATGATTTGGATCGGTTAGAAGCATCTTGATAAAATGGTGTTTGTGCATACCAGACCTGCCAAGACCACCTTTGTGACCACTTGCTCTATGTTGACCAATTTGTCCCCATCCCATGTGTCTTCCTCCTCTGAGCCTTCGTGTTTTTCTAAGTCTTGTTGCCATTCTACATCATTTTCCTCACTTGTACAAGAAGCTCCTTGTGACTACCTAAAATTCCGCCCTCACCGTACATCTTCTTTGTATTTCGCTTAAAGCCATTTTTTGGTGGCGCTAGTGCAAACCATGGTTTCAATGGTTTTAATTTTGATAATGAAGCTGTTCCTTCCACTAGAGATTTAGCAAGTTCATCGGTGTTTTTGAATCCTAGTTTGGCAATATCTTCCGCAGTAATTTTTTGATAACCACCTTTTCGTGCCTTTTTTTCTAGCAGTTCCTTTGTAGTAGACACATCTAATTCCTGCCAAGAAACGTAATGTTTGATCTTATCAAGCATGCCTTTAGTATTATCTTTTGCCGGAATTATTGTTGCTCTGAATTTTTTATCCAAATGTAAAAGGTCAAGCGTAGTTCTAGCCCAATGTGGTACGTTTACTGTTCCTCTCATTCTAACTACTAGGAAAGAATTTGTCATTTCAATCAACCTTGGCTAAATGTCTGTCTAAGACAGTTGAGAACAGCTTTTGATGTAGAATTCATCGTATTTGTAGAACCTTTACTTTTTGTCCACACATCTTTTAATCCTGCAAGTTTCAATAGATTTCTAATATTTCCACCAGCAACTAATCCAAGACCTCGTGGGCCTGGAATAATTTCAATCGTAACACTTCCTCCTCTCCCACGTACTTTAAACGGAACAGAGTGAAGTTGATCACATCTACATTCCCAACTTCCACAACCAAGTTTCACTGGGCTTACTGCAAGATATGCAGCGTTTGTAGCTTTTTCAATTGCAATTCTCATTTGTTTTGATTTTCCTTGTCCTATCCCAAGCCATCCACCTTCATCCCCCGCTGCAACTAGTGCCTTGAATCTAGTATATTCACCGTTTGTTGTTTGTTTTTGTACAATTCCTACATCAATTACTTCGGTTTTAATTCCTGGCAAAAGTTTTTTGATTATTCCCGCTTCTTTAATTCTGTAACCATTTTCATAAATTTCGTTCATAGATGTTATTTTTCCAGTGCTTACCATAACACCAAGGCTTGTCCTTGGAACCCATACTTCTTCTTGTTCTTTTCTTTCTCTTCTGACTCTTTGTTCTGTATGACTCATTTAGTTTTAACCTCACTATCTATTGCAGACTTGACCTTATCGATATCATTTGTAACTTTAAGATGTTTACCGCCAAGTCTTTCTTGATCTGGAAAAGTTTCATTATCTGCTGGCACTTCAAGACCAGCGTCAATCACGCCTTTTAGTGCTGCTGCCATTCTTTGCGTATATTTTCTTGTACCGCTGTAAAGAACTGCGTCCTTTGTTCCTTTAACAAGAGCTTTCTTTCCAGCAAGGTAACCAGTAAGATATGCCGCTGGTATACTCTTTCTTGAACCTTTCCAGCCTTTATTTAATAATGATCTAGAATGTGCTGATGCGAGAACTTTATCTCCTTCCATTTCTGGTTTGTGAATTTGTACTAGTGTATTCTCGTTTGAAATCTGTACCGTGATAAAGTCTCTCCTACCCATGAGAAGATGCTTTCTTTTTCTATAGTTAGTCTTCTCTTCTCTTAGTCTACGTAATATTTGCGAATATACCATTTACTATCCTCTTTCACAAAAAATTTCGGTAAAGCTCTTATAAACGTTAGACTTGAAGTAGTGAAATCATAAGAGATTTTTGAGCATGTAAACGATTTTCAGCTTCATCCCAAACAGCTGATTGAGATCCATCAATTACCGAGTTTGTAACTTCTTGTCCACGCTTTGCGGGAAGACAATGTAGAAAAATTGCGTCTGGTTTAGCTTTTTTCATCAAAGACGAATTAACTTGAAATTTGGGCAAGAAATCCTTAGTCCTATCAGTTGATTGATGATGTATTGACACAAATGTATCAGTCACTACAACATCAGCATCAGTTACAGCTAATACTGGATCGTGTGACAATTGAATTTCACCCACCTTTTTTGATTCTTTTACAACATTCCTGTCTGGTTCATATCCTTTTGGTGTTGCAATAGAGATATCAATTCCTGTTTTTACGCATCCATAAATCATTGAATTGCAAACGTTGTTGCCATCTCCTATCCAAGTAAGTTTTAAGCCAGTGAGTTTTTTCTTTTTTTCTTTTATTGTCATAAGATCAGCCAATATTTGACATGGATGGAAAGAATCAGACAGACCATTTATTACAGGTACTGTTGAGCTTTTTGCAAGTATTTCTACTTCGTTATGTGAATACACTCGTGCCATTATGATATTAACATAACGAGAAAGTGTTTTTGCTGTATCTTCGATTGTTTCTCCCCTAGCAAGTTGTAATTCCTCAAAAGATAAGTTTAGAGCGTGTCCGCCTAGTTGATACATTCCAGTTTCAAAACTTACTCGTGTACGCGTAGATGACTTTTGAAATATCATAGCAAGTGTTTTGTTCTTTAGTAAAGGCTTGTAAATACCAGCTTTAAGATCTTTTTTTAATTTTATTGCATTATTTAGTATTTCTTCAATTTCTTTTTTATCAAGCTCATTCAGCGTAAGTAGATCTTTTGTTTTTAGTTTCATTTCTTACTCCAACCAAATAAAGAATGCTTCTTTTTAGGTTTAGTATCATCTTGCTCCATGGTTTGTTGCTCTTCTAGTAACTCTGTTTTTGGTCTACCCTGTGAAATCCATTTTCTGATTTTTATAGCCAATTCCATAGCTTCTTTATCATTTTCAGGTGGTTTGATGTCAAACAATTTAGAATATTTCTCAATATCTTTAGTAGAAAGATTCTCAAATGGATCTTTTTGATCCATTGTTTGATCTTGTTTTGATGTAGATTTAG
>DATEAJ010000059.1:0-15912 GCA_035288445.1 Nitrosopumilaceae archaeon | reverse complement strand
TTTTATCTTGTACCCATGTTTGCTCATAATTTCTTGTACTTGATAATCATCAACTTGATCAAATTCACGGTAAAACTCTCCAACTGCATTAAAGTAGACAGGCGCTTGTAGAATTACAACTTTGTCTACTACTTTATTCATCTGATCAATAGTTTCTTTTGGTCCTACAGGTATTGCTACTATGATTTGCTTTGGTTTTTGTTTTTTTACCCATTGTATAGCTACAAACATGGTTGCACCTGTTGCAATTCCATCATCAACCAATACTATGGTTCTTCCTTCCAAATGATATTCTTTGGTGCCTCTAAATTTTATCAATCTACTTTCTATTTCCTTCATTTGTGCGGCTATCTCTGAATCAATGTATTTCTGGGGAACGTTTAGCATCATTGTAATGTCTGCATTTGGAAAATAACTTCCATCATGTGTCACTGCACCAATAGCAAGTTCCTGATTATGAGGAGCACCTACTTTTCTTGAAACTACGATATCCAGTTTTATACCTAATTCAGAAGCTATGACATCACCTGTAACTACACCGCCCCTTGGAATTGCTAGAATTATAGGATCTTCTTTTTTTAACCATTCTAGCTTTTTAGCAAGTCGTTTGGCTGCATCGGCTCTGTCTTTAAAGACAACATAAGAATCAGCGGGTTCCAACTGCAGTCTCCTTTTTTGATTTTTTCTGATTTTTTGTTTTGGTTAGATGGGTTACAAACCAATCAGCTGCAAGTCGTGCAACTTGTTCAAGTGTTCCAGGCTCTTCAAACAAATGCGTGGCACCAGGAACTATTACTAGTTTTTTTTCGATTTTAAGTAGGTTCAATGCTCCTTCATTCATCCCTATAACTGGGCTGTCGTTTCCCCCAACTATGAGAAGAGTTGGCGCTTTAACACGCGGCAATATTGGACCCGCCAAATCTGGTCGTCCTCCTCTTGAGACAATTGCGTTGATTACATCAGGACAATCAACTGAGGCAACCAACGCAGCTGCTGCTCCTGTACTTGCACCAAAATATCCTATACTAAGATTTTTAGTATCGGAATTTTTTATTATCCAGTTAGTGGTGCCAGCTAATCGTTTTGCTAACAATCCAATATCAAATCTAAGATGTGCTGTGTAGTCATCTACTTTTTCTTCCTCTTCCGTTAAAAGATCAATCAATAATGTAGCAAGACCAGCTTTTTGAAGAACTTGAGCAACATACTTGTTTCTAGGACTGTACCTGCTGCTTCCACTACCATGGGCAAACAACACAATCCCTTCAGCATTCTTTGGAATTGTCAAGTCAGCATGTAGTTTAATGGAATCAGTTGAAACTAATACGGAACGTACTTCGGTGTAATGCCCATGTCTTTTGCTTATTGGTGCCAATCCCACAATTCCATCTAGGATCATTGAATGACTTTCTTGATTACAGCAAGTACAATTTATCTTTAAACAGTCTCGTGCTAGACCGTGATCACATTCTTTACATGTACATACAGTATCACGTCCAATCTGATTATCTCTAACTTTGTTTAATTTTGAGCGATCATTCATAATAAAATCTCAATAACCCACAAAAGTATCCGGTAACCCTTGTTCATCTACCCAATGATGTGTTTCATTACATCTCATACAAATTAAGACCTCTCTCCAATTTTGCATGACTGATTCTGGCATGGGTTCTAGACTTGACCATAGACCTACTTTAATACCTGCAGACTTTCCACAAAAATAACACAATCCTCGATCTGATTCATCAATACGTATTTTTTTTTCTGTGCTCAACAAGATGCCATCTGCGTATTCGAATAAAAAGCATAAATTCAATTATCATAGTTGGAAATCTAAAAAGGGTAATAACATCACCAAGACTCGGATTTTGGTAATCCTTTGGTTACCAGTCACCCTCAAAACATAGTTCCTTTCGGTTCTGTGCTTTTACTTAGCGGCTACTACCCGAAGGTAATGCTGAATCAGTTAATAAAAAAATGATCATGATTATCACTAATGATAATGCGTTTTAGTTTTCATAATACTGATATTACAAAATCAGAATAATAATTTCAATACTGAGAACTAACATTCATCTTTAAATGGAGATCCCTCGTCATTCACTTGGCGATAGGTACCTTGCATTTCAAATTCCATAACTTGTAATTCAAGGTGTCTTCGCTACTGTTGTAATGTTCTAGTTCGAATATTCTGCAGGAACATGTGAATGTGATCTTCTATCAGTGCGGGCAGACTATTCCTTCACAACCACCAGCAAATTCAGAATCGGCCACAATTTGCTTCTCACCATGTCCTTTTTCCTGGTCACCAATTGTCAATACTTGATCAGGTTTACTTCCGTATCGGTAAACACCGATTCCTATTTTCCTATTTGCACAAGTAACAGCCTTAATTTCTTGGACTGGATACTTGTTTACATCAATTACATTATCTAAAAATCTGACGCCAAGACTCACTGAAATCATAATAAAAAAAATATTCAGAGTTTGTTATTTTTTACTTCTGAAATGAGTAACGTACGCAACATATCCGCGTGTTTCTCCTCATCAGCTCTGATAGTTTGCCAGGTTTTTTCTGCTTGCTCATCACCGCATTTGTGAGCATCCTCGATATACCTGGTCACATGAGATAGGAATTCTAGTTTTTTTGCTAACTGCTTTGTTATGTTGTAACAGTTATCGTCTAGACATTGTTTTTGCATGAGTTAATTTTATATCGATAATATTTTAATCGCAAACTAGATTATCATAACTGATAACAGTCAAATTGTAATTTGTGAAAATTTTCTATATTTGTCATCTCTTTATTCGTCCAAACTTGATAATCATGATCCGTTTTTTATATAATGGCAACTAATTGTTGTTGGTAGCAGTCAACTAGGTAGGAATGTTAATGCGGGCAACTTCATTGACTGACTTTTGGTCTTAGGATTTTGAGCCTACTCCTAGAAAGCTGTTACCATTTTTAATAAGAAAGTTAATCAAACATGATAATGAGAATCTAGATATAAAAATAACAATTATTCATAACTATCGAGCAGTTTGATTTCTGATAAAACAAGTTTCTTTGAACTCATCTCAACTAGACATTCTGTTCGTACATTTAAAGAAAGAGAGTTGTCTGATAAAATTATCAAAAAGATCCTCATGGCAGCAAATAAAGCTCCGTCTGCTGGAAATTTACAATCATATAAAATATTTATTGTAACAAAAACTGATGATAAAAAGAAACTTGCCAATACTGCGCACGAACAAGATTTTATTGAGAAGGCATCAACAATACTTGTTTTCTGTGCTGATCCAATTGCTGTTTCTAAAGAATATGGAACACGCGGTAAAGAACTCTTCTGTATACAAGATGCCACTATTGCTTGTTCATATTCCCAACTTGCAGCTCAATCTCTTGGGCTTTCGTCAGTATGGGTCGGATCTTTTGATGAAAAGAAAGTTGCACAATCTCTTTCAATACTAGATGATTTGAAACCAGTAGCCATGTTAATCATAGGTTTTGCAGATGAAGAGCCTGAAATTACTGGTAGAAAACCACTAAATGAAATTAGCCATAGGATATGAGTATTATTATAAACATTATGACGAGTTCTATGTGAAATGGTATATTTTATTAAACTATGATCTTCTGCCAGTTTTGATTCTCATCAATGGGATTCTAATTTCATCCTTATATGCGAATTAACTTAATTCAATAAAATGAAACCTACGTTTGTAGTAGCATCATTAAATTTTGAACGCGACCTGACTATTTTGAAAGATGTTCTAAATAAACTTGAGATGAAAACCAATTATAAAGACTCTCACAAGTTTGCTGAAAAAGGTCAAAAAGCAGCAGGATGGTGGTTTTATGAGATTTATTGTAAACCCGATTTTATGGAAAAGGTTGCTCAGTTGGAATCCACAAATAAAAAAATAGACAATGAGAGAAAAATATTAGAAATTATTCAAGATACTCTAAAACAAAATAATTCTACTGCAAGGGTAAGGCTGTACAAAGATAAACCTTTCCTAGTTCACTGGTGGGCATGGTTAATGAAATAATCAAAATACTTTAGGTTTTATTGTAACAAATTCATTAGAGTTTTGAATAATCATTATAAACAGAATTTTTGGTTTATTATCATTTAAGTATAAATGTACTTATGATTGATGATGTTTGTATGTAATGTTATTTGTTAAACTTGCCATAAACACTTGGCATCATTTCACTGTCAAGACGGGACACTCTGCATGCTGAGATACCGTGGTTGCAACACTTCCCTGTAGAAGTTTTTTAAATCCACCAAGCCCACGAGAACCCATCACTATCAAATCTATTTTATGAGACTTTGCATAAGATAATAATTCGTCGCTTACAGAGATTGCTTCCAAAATAGTTGTTCTTAATGTTATTCCTGATTGTTTAGCCTTCATTTCCAATTTTGAAATAGCCTTTGACGCATCTGTTCTTTGTAACTTGAACAGTGCCTCCTCTTCACGTGAGTCTGAATATGGATGACCACCATATATCCTATGTATACAAGTGATCACAGTGAGTGCTGAGCTATATCTTTTTGCCATATCCAAGGCATAACCAAAAGCTCTGAGAGCGCATTCAGATTCGTCGTATGGAACAAGAATATTTTTGAACATGAGTTATGTAGTAGATACTTTTTTCTTAGTACCAATATCCATTGCTTCATCCACTGGACTAACAAAGATCTTTCCGTCCCCCTTAGAACCAGTACTAGCAGCATTGGCAATGGCGCTCATAACTTCCTGAACTTTTTGCTCATCTACTATTGTTACAATGGTTTCTATGGAGTTGAATTCTGCAACCTGACGCATCGTTCCTCTTGAGACCTCTACCAACGGACGTAGTCCTTCTCCTTGACCTCTTGCACCAATCACAGTAATTCCATTAACTCCGATCTTTTTCATAGCTGTTAATACTACTTGTAGTCTGTCACTTTGTATGAATGCTTCAATTCTTTTCATTACAAAAAAGTGTATTAAAACTCATTTAAACTGTACAAATAATTTCCGTCATTGATAATCACAATTGGTTTTGATTCAAATCACTTGAACTTGGAATATGTTATCTATCAATTATGATAATATCTACCTCTCTTTGAGATGCATTCCTTTTCAATATCATGATTACATATTTTGCATTCGCAATGCCGCAAAAGATTTGTTATCTTAGACAAGTTCTAACATTTAGAAATTAATCCTGAGATTCCTCAAATTTTTCATCTTGTTCATAGGACATCTCTAGCTCAGCTTGATGCATTTGTTCAAGTGCTTTTTCACGTTCCAACTCTTTCATTGTTTTTTCTTTCTCTACCTTTCGCGGTTTCTTACTTTTCATGACACATTTAACCAATTATTTAATATTAGATAGATCTAGATTATCATCTCTGAAAATCAGGGAAGCCACACGTATAGTCTAGTCTTGTCACCCTGTCTTAATTTTCATTGTTGATAATTGCATTGACGCTTTTTATTCATTGATTGCTGGTTTGTATTTGTGCAAATAGCTAAAAACATTATGAAAGCGCCGATTACAATAGACAAAGATTCACCCATTTATGATGCCATCATGGCTATGCGTGAAAAAAAAATCAGTAGGCTTGTTCTTATCGAACAAAAAAAGCCTATCGGAATAGTTACTGAAAAAGACATGGGTTTTTTCCTTTTGCAAGATAAGACCGATAGGGATATCGATGAGATTCACGTAGCTGAAGTAACAAAGAAACTGGTATCTGTAAGTGAAACTACAAAAGTTGGCGACTGTGCAAGGATGATGCTTGAAAAAGATTTCAGCTCTTTGGGTGTGAACTCAAATAGCACTATCATTGGAATAATTACCAAGACTGATCTGACAAAATATTATGCTGATACATATGGGGGCAAAAATCGTGTTAGCGATTTCATGACAAAATCATATGTCTCATCTTACTTAGATGAACCAATCCATAAGGTAGTCTCAAAAATGCTTGAAAATAAAATTTCAAGAATAATTGTTAAGAATCGTGATGATATTCCTACTGGAATCATTTCTTTCAGGGATCTTTTCAGAATAGCTCTTGATCTTGGAATGGAGGAATTCTTAGAAGACAATACTAGGGCTGACCTATCTGTGATATTTTCAAGGAAGGGATTCTTATCAGAGTCTGGTTTTGGCGCAATAACCACCGCAGCTCAGATAATGACTAGCGGCATTCTATCAGTCCTATTAAGTGACGATTTAGCAAAGGCCTGCACAATTCTGCTTGAAAACAGAGTAAAAGGACTTGGAGTCCTATCTGCAAAGGGGGATTTAGTGGGAATACTTACAAAAACGGACATCACACATGCGCTCGCCACTGCAGAGTGAAGTTCCGATAAAACTGGATGCACCTTATATGATGCAGCATAATTTCACTGGTGCTGGAATGATGAGGAGATAGTACTTGGTTTTTGACAAATGTATTCAAACTTGCAGTGGTTGCGTCGAAGCCTGCGAAGCTTGTATAACATCATGTCTTGTGGACAATGCAAGCGATGTAGTTCAGAATGGAGCGTTGCATCATAGTTTTCTTATTTTGAATATTAAAGCGTGATTTAAACAAATTAAAATAGTAAAATCATTTGAATAAATTTGATTGCAATTAAAGAAGTGCAAATGCAAATGTGGATGTAATAGGCAATTAATGAACATCTATTACGATGTTTGTATCCAATGTACTTTTGGAAATCATTTGATTAATTAGAATAAGCAGTATGCTTTGCCAATATGTTATAAAGATTCAAAACTTTTGTAAGCGATTCTGCCCGATTTCTTATTGTAACCACACTTATTCCTGATGCTTTAGAGATTTTTCTTTGAGATTGTTTTTCTGCATTGCTCATACATGACAAATAAAGAGCAGTAGCGGCCATGGCAACAGGGTTTTTTCCTGCCAAAATTCCTTTACCTTTCGCATTTGATAATATATCTAATGCATCTCTTCGTGTTCTTTCACTTATGCCTGCAGTACTAGCAATCCTATTAATAAAATCAGACGAATCGTAAGATTCCACTTTCAAATCCAAGGAGTTGATTAAGATTCTGATATGTCTTGAGAGATCTTTTACACTTACATTTCCTGCAGAAGCAATATCTTGTAATGATCTAGGAGCATTTGCTTCTCTACACGCAGTATAAAGGGACGCAAGAGCTAATGCAGAAATACTTCTACCTTTTGTCATTTTCTTAGCCAAGGCTTTTCTGTACAGATAAGCAGATTTTTCTATTACCGTATCAGGTATGACAAGTTTCATTTTCATTGTATTGAGAATGATAAATGCAGATCTTAAACTTCGTTCTGTTGATCGTGATTTGCTGCGATTATCCCAAATTCTGAGTCGACTAAATGTACTTTTCATATCAGAAGATAATGAATTGCCTGATGCATCCTTATCTTTAGAATCGATAACAGTAGCCAATCCCATATCGTCTATTGCCAATGTTGATTTACCTCCCGTTCTAGTTCTTTCAAGATACTGTTCGTTAGTGAAAACATGCTGTTCAGGGCCTGTGTCTTCAAGTTTTTCAGCCAAGACCAAGCCACATCGTGAACACAACACCTCACCGGTATTTCTATCAGTTATTAGATGTGCCTTGGGTTTCAAGCAGTTTTCATCAGTACATTTTACATTACTTACGCTAGTTTTTTCGTCTAAAATCAGTATATTCACTACTCCTTATGTAATTATAAAGAGTGCTTTAATGGCAAATTTTTCAAAAATTTTATGGGCATTTTTACGTATCAGTGAAATTCAAACCTAAATTGACTAAATCTAATCCAGATAACGGCAATTTTTGCTATGATTTTTGACAAGGATTTAGTCTGCAACTTTACTGCTTAGAGAGTTTCCGCCATTTGAAATGCGTCTACAATGTCTCGCGCAGTTACTATTCCGACCACCTTATCTTTGTCAGTCAGCACTAATCGTTTTATCTTTTTTTCAGCCATCAAATTGGCAGCTTCATTACCTCCCATACCAATCTTTGTTGTAATTAATGGTGTTGAACAGTATCCACCTACGTTTGATTTCAAATCAACTTCGTTAGCTAATACATTAACTAACAGATCTCGCTCTGTAAATATTCCAAAAGGGTTGTTGTTTTTTGTTATAACGATACTGCCAATTCTTTTTTCATCCATTATTTTCGTTGCATTGATGATTGAATCATCGTACGTACATTGATAGATTTTTGTGCTCATTACTTTATCAAGTAGAGGATTGCTTTCGGTTTTTCTGAATCCTCTTAATATATCAGAAGCAGTTATTATTCCAACTAATTTCTTGTTGACAAATACAAGTAACCGCGCTTTTTCCAAAATCATAATTTTAGCTGCACTAATCAAAGTTGCATCAAGAGAAATACCTGTAAAGGCCTGCAAAAGTACCTCTTTCATCAGTATTTCCGGAATTTCACCATATGATGTTATATATTGTAAGATTTCCCTTTCTGTAAAAAGACCTTTAACTGCATGATCCTCATTTACCACGAGATTGCCAATTCCTTTATCTTCCATAATGCCTATTGCGTCTTGAAAAGGAAAATCTGTTCCTACTGAAATAGGGTTAGGAGTCATATAGTCAGCCACTTTCAATTCCGTTGTTTTCAATATCACTTCTGAAACTAGGTTCTAGGTTTATTTGATTAGGTGTACTGAATTTCATTGATGAGAATCAGTTTTGAAAATAAATGAAAAGATTTCTTATGCCAATCTGTTATATGTTCTAAGTTTGCGCATAATGGTATGTGGTTCTATTGGATATGGCGGAATTAATGAAATTAGAAAGTTGTATTCGTTTTTACGTAATGAAGGATTTGATGTGTTAGATCATATCAAAGATAAGAAAATGGATTATTCCAATATTAAAGATTTTAGAAACAAAATAGAATTATCACGTAAAATAGTTAGGTATGACCTCACATATGTAAAAAAAGCAGACATCTTGGTATTGTTAGCGGATACTCCAAGTCATGGCACTGCCATAGAGATGTTTGTAGGTAAAAGTGAATGTAAGAAGATAGTATTGTTAGCAAAAGATCCTGTACCAACACCATGGCTTGTAAATTTCTCTGATTACATCGTTTCAAATCAAAAACAACTGGCAGCATTATTGCACAAGATTCATTCAAAAAGATAAACTCAGGTTCGTTTTATCTATGGATCAACATGCCAACTAACGCACTATCATGACAGGACAATTTGCTTCTTCAGATATCTTTCTGCTAACACTTCCCAATGCCATTATTTTTCCAATGCCTGACAATCCTCTACTTCCAATAATGATAAGGCCTATTTCTTGTCTGTTTGCAAACTTTAGTATGGAGTCTACCGCATTTCCTGTCTGGATCTCATAATATGTTTCAACGCCCATCTTTCTACAAGACTGCATCTCAGACTCTAGCATTTTATCGGCTTTGGATTTAACAGATTCTAAGAGTTGCGTTGACCATTTTTTCAATCTTTTTTCTATCATGATTCCAAGTAACATACCTGGTGGTTTTACTGCTGAAACATCAACAATCATGAGAAGATATAGTGTAGAGCCAAACTTTTTTGCAATTTCAGATGCTTCATTCAAGGCTTCTTTTGAATATTTAGAGCCATCATAAGGTACCAGGATTTTTTTATATTTTTGAATACTTACGAAAAATTTTCCATTCATTTGTTCTGCCATCTTTGATGCAGCTTGATCAATGGTAGAAAGATGTTTGAGGAATTTTTCAAAACTTCCATATGTTGCCCTCCCTTTCATTTGTTCCACGGTGTTTTTTATAATCGATATCTGGTTTCTTAACTCACGTTCATAATCAGATTTATTCTGCATAAAATGCCTCCACAATATCTCTTGCAGTTACTATTCCAACTATCTTATCTTTTTCAGTTAATGCAAGTCTCTTTATTTTCTTGGAAGCCATTAAACGTGCCGCATCATTACCTCGTATGCCGATTTTTGCAATTACCAGCGGAGATGAACAATAATCTCCCACCCTTTCTGTCAATGCAACGTTTTGTGTTAAAACATCTAGCAGTAAATTTCGTTCTGTAAATATTCCATAAGGAGAATCATTTTTTGTTATGATGACACTACCTATTCTTTTTTGATGCATGAGTTTTATTGCTTTAAAAATTGAATCAGTATGGGCGCATTCATAGACTTTTACACTCATTACTTTGTCAAGTGGTGGATTGCCACCAGTTTTTCTAAATCCTCTTAACATATCAGAAGCAGTTATTATTCCAACTAATTTTTCATTCTCAAATACAAGTAATCTTTTTTTCTTTGAAATCATCAGTTTTGCTGCATCAAGTATTGACATTCTGGGAGAAATTGGCATAAATGACTGTGTGAGCACATCTTTCATTGCCTCGAGAGGAATTTCTCCTCGTCGCACTAAATATGATAGGATCTCTCTTTCAGTAAGTATGCTACTTGGTTTGTTCTTCTCTTTTATGATTAGATTGCCAATTCCATTATTTGCCATAATAGATATTGCTGCAGGAAATGAAACATCAGAATCTACTGCTATTGGTTCAGAGGTCATAAAATCACTCACTTTCAATTCAATTATTTTTAATACCATGTAGCAACAATTACCTGTAGCAGTATTTGTCTGTGAAACTAAATTTCAATGATGAGAATCAGATGTGAAAATTCAAGAGATGTTTATGCTGCCCTCAATTCGTGGTTCAATTGATATGAAATGGCATTTTGAGGATTTTATATATGGTTCAATTGATGGAGCTGTAACAACTTTTGCAGTGGTTGCAGGCGCAAGTGGGGCAGCATTATCTCCCTCGGTGGTGTTGATACTTGGATTTGCAAATCTCTTTGGAGATGGGTTTTCAATGGCTATAGGGAATTATCTTGCTGCTAAAACGCGTAAAGAATACATCGAAAAAGAAAGACGCAAAGAAGAATGGGAAATTGATAATTTAGCAGAGCAAGAGAAACAGGAGATTCGTGACATTTATGCAAATAAAGGATTCAAAGATGAATTATTAGAACAAATTGTAAGGATAATCACATCTAGACGAAAAGTATGGTTAGATACAATGATGAAAGAAGAACTTGGTTTAATCGAAGGAAAAAGACGACCGGTCGACACTGCAATAAGCACATTTACTGGTTTTAACATCATAGGATTAATTCCATTAATTCCGTTCGTTTTTTTCTTTACATCAAATTCTGGCTTGTCTAGTTCTGACGTATTTCAATATTCTGTAATTTTTACTGTAATCGCATTCTTTTTAGTTGGTATTTTAAAGGGAAAAATTGTAAAAAGATCGTTGTTCAAATCTGGTACCTACACACTTGCTGTTGGTGGGATTGCCGCCATTGTTGCTTATCTAGTAGGTTATTTACTGAGTTTGGTTGTTTGAGTTGCAATGAGTGAATTAAAACGCCATATGGGACTTTTTGGCACGACTATGTATGGCATCGGTCTGATTCTAGGCGCGGGAATTTACGTATTGATTGGTCAAGCTGCAGGAATCGCAGGAAATGTTGTATGGGTCTCTTTTGTTTTTGGAGCTGTAGCAGCGGTATTTTCTGGTTTGAGCTATGCCGAATTATCTTCAATGTTTCCAAAATCTGCTGCAGAATTTTTATTTGTTAAAAACGCGTTTAAAAATAATTTTCTTGCCTTCCTTATTGGATGGATGACACTCTTTACATCTGTAATTGCCGCTTCTACTGTAGCATTAGGTTTCGGCGGATATCTTACAGGATTTTTTGGAGCACCAATTGTAGTATCAGCTGTATCATTAATAGCTCTACTATCTTTGATCAATTTCATAGGCATCAGAGAATCATCATGGATGAACGTTGCTTTTACTTTAATTGAAGCATCAGGTCTGATTCTAATTATTTATTTAGGATTTACTTATAGCGGTACAGAACCTGTAGATTATTTTGAAAATCCTGCTGGGCTAGGCGGTATATCACTTGCATTTGTTTTAATATTTTTTGCATTTATTGGATTTGAGGACATAGTAAACATTGCAGAAGAAATAAAAAATCCAAAGAAAATACTTCCGCGTGCAATCATCTTATCGATATCTATTACAGCAACAATCTACATACTTGTCTCACTAGCAGCAATACAGATACTTAATTGGCAAGAATTAGGAGCATCATTAGCTCCCCTAGCAGATGTTGCTAAAAAAATACTTGGAAGTAACGGGCAAGTTATTCTTTCAATAATAGCACTTTTTGCAACCGCAAACACAGTGCTCATAATTCTGGTTGCTGGTTCACGAATCATATATGGAATGGCGACACAACATTCCTTGCCTCTGTTACTAAGTAGAATACATTATAGAACAAAAACTCCTTGGATTGCAGTCCTTGGCATTATGATTACAGCAATAATTTTTTCTTTTTTGGAAAATATTGTTACTGTTGCAAATATTTCAGTATTTTTTATCGCTATAACTTTTGGCATGGTTAACTTGTCAGTAATTTTGTTACGGTATAGAGAACCTAGCATGGAGCGTCCATTTAAAATTCCTATAAACATAGGAAGATTTCCACTCTTTCCACTTTTCGGGGTTATTATATCAGCATATATGATGACACAATTCAACGCGTATGTTATTTCAGTTGGAATTGGAGTTATTGCAGCAGGTGCCTTGTTTTACGTATTATCTAAAAAGCACATGACTAAAACATCACAATCATGATATTATTTTTGAAAATCAGCCGATAATTATATTATTCATATAGTACATCTTGGTAGTAACTCCATGAAATTAAAAGACAAGGTTGCAATAGTCACAGGAGCTTCTAGTGACATAGGTTTTTCAATTGTAAAAAAATTTGTTGAAGAAGGATCACAGGTAGTTATGATAGGAAGAAGATTAGAGGCATTAAAAAAAGCTGCTTCAACGCTAGGGAATAATTCCAAACAAACCGTTGTCCTTCCATGTGACATTACAAATGATGGACAGGTAATTCAAACAATAGAGCAGATTTATGATCATTATGGCAAAATAGACATTTTAGTAAATAATGCTGGTGCGATCAATGATCCCGTGCATTTTCATGAGATGTCTGATTCCGATTGGATGTTTCTAATTAACACCAATATGATTGGCACTTTTAGAATCACAAGAGCTGTTTTATCCAAAATGCTTGAGAAAAAAACTGGTTCCATCATTAACATTGGTTCAATATCTGCCGAGAGAGCAATTCCAAAAGTACACTTGACAGTTTATTGTACAACCAAAGCAGCCATCAACATGTTTACCAAAGGCATCGCAGTAGAATATGCAAGAAGAAACATTCGATGTAATTGTATCAATCCTGGAATCATAAATGCTGGAATGATAAAGTCATATCTTGAATATCCTGAAGCAAAAAAAGTATTGGAGGATAGACAACCTCTAAATCGCATCGGTGAACCATCTGATGTCGCAAATGCGGCGGCATATCTGGCCTCAGAAGAAGCCAATTGGATATCGGGCATCATATTAAATGTGGATGGCGGAAAGTCTGCGTCTGAAGGTTAAATGTTAATTTTTCTCATTTTTTAGGAACTTCAGAGAATCATTAATTGAGTTTTTTACCTCTTCTAATAAATCTCTAAGTGTATTTTCATTATTTGCTTCAGTTTTTTGTTGGATTTCAGTATTGTAGTATTTCAGCCATGAGTATGTATGTTGCAAATTTTCAATCATCTCAAACGGAAGCAAGGTTTGTTTGCCTGACAATATTACCGCGTCCCAAATATCGGTAAAAAATGGTTTATAGTCCTTGTATTGAATTGATTCATTAATAAAACGTAATTTTCTGTCTAGATCATTTTTAATCAATTCAAGTATTTTTTTTCTTGTTCCAGCCTCTTCATTTTTTTGTATTCTTCGATAATTCCAGTGTTCAACATATACTGCACCAAATATTATTCCAGCCAATAAAGACATTTCAATAATTAGCTGTACCCACTCAATCTCCAAATTCAATCACCAAAATCATTATAAAAAATGCTAGAACATGTCATCAAAGTTAAGAAAAGATATTCATTTCAATCGGTTGTAAATTGATTTGAATTCTTCTGCAAGTGTATATGCCAAATTTTGTAATTTTGTAACCTCTACCATGCTTGATTTACCCATAGCGATCTGTCTCATCTGTGTCATACATTTGTGTACCGTGTTATGATCAGATGGAGCAGTTTTGTCAGACCATACTTTAAAACAGTCATTAAAATCAAGACAGAAATTCAGAATTATTGTTTCCCAGTCTTTTGTATTTGTTGGATATCCCATCCCATGCGCGAGTTCTCGAAATTCGTTACTTCGATCTATTAAGAGCATGTTAAGCGATTTTTTAGCAATTACCGCGTCATAATTATCCAGTGCAGAAGAACCTTGCATGTGAACTAGTACAAATAAAGCGTATTTTAATAATGTTATGAATTATCAATTATGATAACTAATTCAAGATCATACAAAATGAGGATCTTTTTTTATCAGTCTCGAATGAGTCTCAACTTCACTATATGCTCGGGTAATGTCAGTTGTGGTAATCACTCCTTCTAAATTCCCTTCTTTGTCTACTGTTGGTATACCACCTACGTTATACAAACTCATTAATTTTGCAGCCTTTGCAAGGTCCTCTTCTGATTCTACTGTTAAAAGCTCGTTTCCTAGAAGCTCACCTATTTGCATTTCTTTGTTTGAATCCTTTGGAAGAAGATAATCTCTTGCATCACTTCGTTTGTCATGTTTAAAATATTCACTATGTTTCATAAATAGATCATAAGTAACTACTCCAATTGGTTTCCCGTAGCTATCTGTTACAACGATTCGTGCAATTTTATTTTTGTTTAACATATTTAATACATATAACAAAGAATCAGACTTACGACATGTAATGAGTTTTTTAGTCATGTAATCTTTAACTTTGTATATTCCAATGTACAAGTTAGCAAAATTTTTAGCCAAATCTGATTTTGTGGTAATTCCTACGAGTTTGCCATTGTCGTCTACTACTATTACTGCACATATCTGAAATGTTTCCATCCTTATAGCACATTGTGTTAGATGATCTTCTTGTCCAACGATTATTGTAACAGGACTCTTAGTCATAATTTGGTTCAGTAGTAGTTCAGCCAATGTCCTTGTGGTTTTGTCTTTTTCAAGAAAATTTCCGATATCACGCTCTGTTACAATGCCTACTGGTAGGTCATTGTCAGCAATGACCAATCTTTTGATTTCATTTTTTTGCATGAGCAATAACGCATCGTGAATGCTATTATTTTGTGTCAAAGTGATTACTGGAGTAGTGTAAAGGTACGTTTGTACTCTCATCATATTAAGCTCCTTTGTTTAAGATTTAAAGACTGGATCTGATTTTCAGACATGGTTATCATATTAAAAATTATGATTTCCTAACCTATGGTTACGTCATAGCGTTAGGAACGATCTCGATTTCTAACGAACCTCCATTAAAACAGGCCATTATGGATTTTATTTTGCTTTTGTACAAAAAGTATTTTTTACCGTCATCATTAATTGAGCCCGAGATTCCCAGGAGTTTATTATCATGCAATTCCTGTACCCTTCTGTACGCAGTACTGATGGGAATTTTGCATTCTGCACTCAGATCAATTGCTGATTTTGGAGAATCCATTGTTGCGTCAAGAATAGCACGAGAGTACTTGTCTGCTAAGATTCTTAACATGACATCTTTCGTCAGCTCTTCTTGGACTTGTTTTCCGTGTTGAAGTACTTGCATGAAAAACTAGACGTAGTAATTCGATATATTTAGTAGGACTGCATTGCAATGCAATGCACTAAAAACATGAATTAGTGAACAATCATAACAGGACAGGTAGCTAATTCTGTGACTTTTCTACTGACACTGCCT
>DATEAJ010000058.1:0-2580 GCA_035288445.1 Nitrosopumilaceae archaeon | reverse complement strand
GAGCCATTCTCAATAGCAAGAAGAAATCAGGGAAATGAAATGTATGAAGAACATCAAAACGCTGATCTCTCTATGTTCTTTTTGATGATTGTCGAAGCTGTAAACCCCAGATGTATTGTATTGGAAGAAGTTCCAGCATACTTAAAGAGTGGAATCGGCACAGCAACGGTCAACGCATTAAAAAGAATGGGTTACAATGTAAGTGTTAAAATCATTTCTGGATTAGAGTATGGCGAATTAACAGTTAGAAAAAGAGCTGTCATAGTGGCAACAACAGACGATTACAAGTTTCCAGATGAATCAAAATCAGAAAGAACACTTGGGGAAATTTTGTTAAAGGCAGATGATCCAAGATGCGAATGGTTTACACGTGAAACTAAAAGCTGGTTGTTTGAACATTGGGATAACCAAAAAGCCAAAGGCAATAACTTTAATTCACAAATTATCACCGAAGACTCGACTCAGATTCAGGCAATAAAGAAAAGATACTTTGCACAACAAGGCGATAATCCAGTTGTAAAACACCCATCTAAACCAGATACTTACAGATGGTTAACCCTATCAGAAGTAAAAATTATAATGGGATTGGATGAGTCTTACGACTTGGGAGAAACAAAAACCGTAGCTGGCGAGGCTTTAGGTCAGGGAGTTTTGATTAATGTATTCAAGAAAATATTTGATTCATTAAAGGAGATCAGACATGACATTTAACATGGAATTTGTAATTAGTGAGAGTATCATCACAGGAAAAAAATTCATTACTTTTGTAGATAAGAATTTCTATTCTGATATAGAGGAGATTAAGAATTGATAGAAGATACTGAAACAACAATCCTAGGATTAAAAAAATACTTAGATGTTATCCCAAGATTTGATGAATTAAATCAAGAAGAACAGAAAAGATTTCTAGATGATTTCAAACGAGATTATAATACGTTAATACATTTTTTGGAGGAATATTCAACTTGAAAGAAAAGCGATTAACCAAAATAGAGGAAGATATTTTGAATTATCATTACGATAAATTATTTGATCTTGAAGACGAAAGACGTGATTTACGTGCAGACTTGGACGATGTAAATCATGATATTATCTTATTAAAAATCAGAATACAGGAAATAAAAACACATGGAGTGCCGATACAAAAATGAGTGAAATACACGATCTAGCATGTAGATGTTATAAGGATAAACGAGTATGGATAATGGTATCTCTTGTAGTATTTGCAGGATTTGTTTCAAGCGTATTCATCTTTGAACTTGACATAGGATCAAATATCATCTATGCCTTTTTAATTTTCTGGGGAATCATACTTGGTGCATTAACCTTTGGAATGATCGAAGTCATTAAACACATGAAAAGTTTTTGTGAGAAAACTAAGAGTGAACGAGATGGGGTATCACTAATTGCAATAGGATTTGTTTCAGCAATTGTACTAATTATTTCATTGGTAATAGCAGATAATATCCAAGAAAATTATAATTATTGGATTACTACTAAAGCCATTCCATATAAAGAAATTTCAGTAACAGAAATTGAAACATCAGGTAGTTGTAAAATAATAACTACCACTACAACAAAAATCAGAAGTTCAAAAGACCTATGGAATATTTTATCCTACAGTCATTATGAAAGTTCATCATTTGATAGTGAAGAAAAGGACATTACAACAAAAACTATAGAGGATTGTATTCCAGAGATACCAACATTAGGAAGTGGGCTTCCAGCAAATTCCCCAAGAGAAATTATACGACTTAATTCTAATCTTCCAGAAAGAATGTTAACTGAAGACACATGGAGAAAGGAAATTACAACTTTGGTTGATACACAGATTGAAGCAGATGAAATATTATACCAAGTAGAAACAATGGATCAATGGAATTGTGATGAATTATGGATATGGAGAATGGATAACCCACAAGAATATCCACTTAACATTCACAATAGCCAAAGGATGATTGATCTTGGTTGTCAAATATCAGACGAACAACGAAATGAATATTATAAAAAATGGAGTGAAGTAGATTGACGTTAGTGTTAGTAGAACGATCTTGGGCAGAACGAACACTAGAAAAACTAAAACTGATTGCTCTCATGACACCATTTTTCATAGTATCAACTTACCTAGTTTTCTTTGTTGATGGTGGAATGGAAGGAATAATAGCAGGAATGATTTTATTAATTTTATCAATCTTCGTTGTAATACCATTAGGATTAATGTTTGGTGTGAACCTAGATTACTATAAGGAGATTGAAACCCAATGAGTCAGCTACAACAGCTTCCAAAATTTACTGAGATGTTCAAGCCATTCCTAGAAGAATATGCAGATGAAAAAGAGCATACAATATTTGAAATCGAAGAACACTTGGCAAAATACTTTAACTTAACCGAAGAACAAAGGCATACAATAAAGTCAAGTGGAGGCGAAAGATTATTCTTAAATAAAATTAGATGGGTTAAGACTCATCTTACAATGGCTCAGTTGCTAGAAAAAACAAAGTCAAACTGTTGCATAATTACAATCAGAGGCAAGGAAGTATTACAGATTAATCCAGAAAAGATTACTGAAAAGTTCCTTA
>DATEAJ010000057.1:0-6694 GCA_035288445.1 Nitrosopumilaceae archaeon | reverse complement strand
CAGATGGAAATGGAATTTCTGCTTCGTTTTGTTGCACGTCTTTTGGTATGTCTATAAGTACCGGACCTGGTCTGCCAGTAGATGCAATGTAAAATGCTTTCTTTACTACTTCAGGAATTTCAGTTGCACTAGTAGGTTGGAATGCATATTTTACAATTGGATTTGAAATTCCGATAATATCACTTTCCTGAAATGCATCTCTTCCTATCATCTTTAGAGGAACTTGACCAGTTATTGCAACCATGGGAGCTGAATCAGCTTGCGCTGTTGCAATCCCAGTTACAATATTTGTTGCACCTGGACCTGATGTTGCAAAACAAACTCCTGGTCTTCTACTTACTCTGCCAAAACCATCTGCCATATGAGCTGCAGATTGTTCATGCCGTGCAAGTATATGGCGTATGTTACTTTTGTAAAGCTCATCATAAATTGGTAGGTTTGCACCACCGGGAAGCCCAAAGGCTATATCAACGCCCTCCTTTTCAAGGGCAACCATTAAAGATCTAGCACCTGACATTTTTTCCATATTAATTCACCAAAAGTAAAGCTGTAAATTTACAGCATCAGGTCGACTAGCAATAAAATACTAGAAATGCCTGTCGATCCTCCTAACTTCATTTTCAGTCTATAATTTGTCGTCAAATATAATTTATAAATATTTCTAGAAAAATTACCTAAAATTATCGAAAATATGTAGATCTTTTCATAATTATTTTAAAATCGATTCGGTTACAGGTAGCAAAAACTTTGAATTTTGTGCATCTTTTCACAAAACTTAAACAGTAAACCAAACAAGCAAGAGCGATTTTGTCTGATACATCAGAAATCCTAGAAATAATTGGCCATTTTTTTGAAGTTGGAAAGACAAAGAATCTTGCGCCGCTTAGAGGAATTCAGCTTGACAACCCTAGATTTTCAAGTTATAGCGACGTGCCTCCACTTGATCTGAAAGACTATTCTACAACAATTGCATTACAAGAGCTACGATTTGTCAGTGTTTCTGACTATGATTATGAGATCAAAAACACACGAGTAGATGTTTTTGGTGACAGCGCAGTAGCAACTTTTGTGATAAAACAAACAGGTGTACTTGTTGATAACTACAGCTTCCGTGGTCAACACCTATCCATGGAAAGTAGAGGCACATTTGTTTTAATAAAATCGCCTAAATGGAAGATTGTTCATATACATTTAACAAAGATTTCTGATTAAACTGATGTTGCAGTCTTTGTTGATTGCTCGGTGTTTTTGAGTTTGTTAAATAACTCATGTGCTTCTTTGACAGAGACATTTTCATGTACTATTGCACGAACTGCCTTTATCATAGAAACAGGATAATCTGATTGCCAGATGTTCCTTCCCATATCTACTCCAACAGCTCCTGCTTGTAGTGCATCGTATGTTAGTTGTAATGCATCAAGCTCGTTTGCAAGCTTTGGTCCTCCAGCTATGATCACTGGTACTGGACAACTGTTTACAACTTTTTCAAAGTTTTCGCAATAATATGTCTTGACAAGATGTGCGCCAAACTCTGCGGCAATTCTGCAAGCAAGTGAAAGATATCGTGCATCACGTTTTTCAAGTTCTTTCCCTACTGCAGTAACTGCAAGAACGGGTATTCCATATTCTTCTCCCTCATCTACTAATTTTGCTAAACTGATAAGAGATTCATGTTCATGCTGAGCGCCTACAAAGATTGAGAGCGCAAGGGCTGTTACATTTAGTCGTATTGCTTCTTTTATTGAGGTAGTAATTTTTTCATTTGAAAGATCTTTTCCAATAATGCTTGAGCCACCTGAGACTCTGAGAACAACTGGTATTGGAAAATTTGCATCGACTGATGTACGCAACACACCACGTGTAATCATAAGAGAATCTGCATAAGGCAAGAGTGGTTGTATTGTTTTGCGAGGTACCTCTAGTCTTTCTGTTGGGCCTAAAAAGTAACCGTGATCAACTGCAAGCATTACTCCTCGTCCTGTGTCTGGTCTGATTATTCTTGCAAGACGATTTTTCATTCCCCAGTCCATGTTTGTCCCTTGATTTTCAAAATGAAAGATTGCCTTAGTTAAGCGTTTCTGAATTTATAATAATTATTTTCATCGAGTCGTTTCCTTGATGTGCGTATTGTAATGCATTGTGAGAGTCTTCAAGATCAAATTTATGAGTTATAATACTTTTGACATTGGTCTTGCCTTCTTGTATTAATTTGAGTGCATTTAGTGTATCACTATCTGATGCAGCGTAGCTTGGTGTTATTGTTATTTCCTTAGAGTAGACTTTGCTCATGTCAACTAAAAGTTTGGCATCTTTTGTTGGTACTCCAAACAATACAACAGTACCACCTTTTCTGACAAATTCTATTGCTTGAGTTACAGCATCAAGATTTCCTGTAGCAACAATTGCTACATCGACACCACGATTTTGAGTTTTTGATAGAATTTTGTTGTATGCATCAGGGTCAGCAGATCTGATGGCTTCAGTGATTCCAAACTTTTTTGCAAAATTTAGTCTGAAATCATTAATATCAAAACAGAAAATGTCAGATAATCCATAGACTTTGCTTAACATTACATGCATCATGCCTGTAGGCCCCATCCCAAAAATAGCAACTGAATCGCCTTTTGTGACTTGAATCTTGTTCCATGATCTAACACAGCATGCAAGAGGTTCGATCATGGCAGCTTCTTCAAAAGTCATCGAATCTGGAATCTTAATTACGCCTTCATGTGATACATTCCACTCTGGAACAACAAATTCTTCAGCAAGTCCGCATGGCAAAAGATTCGTTTCAGAATACTTTTTACACATGGTTTCATTTCCATGAAAACAATAATGGCAAGAATGGCATGGAACATGATGATGGACAAAAACTCGGTCGCCTTTTTTGAAGTTTGTAACGCTCTTTCCTACTTCGATGATGATTCCAGAGGGTTCGTGTCCTAGCCTCATTGATGGTTGGCTGTACTGACCATATATTTTTTCTAAGTCTGAACCACAAACTCCACAAGCTTGCATTTTTACTAATATGTCACCTGACTCTACAACTGGTTTTTCCACTGTTCGAATTTCAACCTGAGAAGGACCTTTTACAAATGCAGCTTTCATAACTAATTTCTATAAACTGTAGTATATGTGGATTAAACTCCAAGTATTTGTTTTAAGAGCAACCTATAGTCTACTTCTCCTTTTTGACTTCCAGGTGCAGGTAATTCAAATACTAGTGGTGTGGATTTTTTTGATCGTAATTCTGTTAATTTGTTACTAATATTTTTTGAAACATCATCGCTAACAAGTACTAGTCCAACAGATGAATCATTCATAAGTCTTGTAATTTCTACAAGTGCTTTCTCAGGGGATCCAACGATAACTCCTTGTACTCCTGCAAGCTGAAAACTAGTTACAAAAACTCTGCTACCTACAGTAACTATCTGCACAGATCGCGTTTTTTTATATGCACATTTAACCTTTGTTATTTTTTGTTAATCTTTAATAATATCAAAAAAGAGCCAACGTGCATGAAACACGTTCCTCCAAGAAAAATAAAACTAATGATGACAATCATACTTTTAGTCACAGGAACGGGAGGATTAATAATGGGAAGTGTGCTTGATGAATCTTTAATTATATTATTGGGTTCAGTTAATTTGGCATTTGCAAGCTTTATTGGAATTCGTTATATTCAATCAAAATCACAAAAAGAAAAATAATAATCTAAAGACATGAAAATAGTCTTAAGTTACCTGTGAGAACAATATTTGTATGCAAGAAGGAGATGAGGCGCCAGATTTTGAATTACAAGACAATAATGGAAACACCGTAAAACTAAGTTCCTTTAGAGGACAAAAAAATGTAGTTTTGTGCTTTTATCCAAAGAACCACTTGTTTGCCTGCCCTTCAAGACTGGTTTTTAAGAATGCTAAAAGTACTATTGCCGCTCATCCTCAAATCCTTGCTTTAGATGCTGAATTATTTGCAATATCTGTAGATACAGTAGAAGACCAAAAAAAATTCATTGAGCAGTACAATATTCCATATCTTCATCTAAGTGATCCAAAAAAAATTGCCTGTAAAACTTATGCAGGTTTAAATCTTGTTGGGCTTGCAAAGCGTTCCACTTTTATCATAAACAAGGAAGGAAAGATTGCAAAGATTTTCAGAGGCGTTGATGTAGATTCTCATGGTAATGAAATAGTTGCAGCTTTGAAAAATCTAAAGTAGTTTTTGCGTTTTTGTATTCCAACCATAAATATTTAAAGACCTGAAATAAGATTGGATTCGTGCTAGATCTAGTAGCAAAAAAAATGTTCCTTACTAGAGGTAGGGGAGTACATGAAGATCAACTGACAAGTTTTGAATATGCATTACGGGATGCCGGCATTGCTGGTACAAACTTGGTATTAATTTCGAGTATCTTTCCGCCTGGAGCAAAAATTATTCCCAGAACAGAGGGACTAAAACTAATCAGACTTGGCGCAGTTACTTTTGCGATATATGCAAGACAACAAAGTAATGAGCCTCATAGGTTGATGGCCGCTTCTGTAGGAATTGCCGAACCACGTGATAACACTCGATATGGTTATCTCTCAGAATATCATTCATTTGGAGAAACAGAAAAGGAAGCTGGCGACTACGCAGAAGATATTGCCGCACAAATGTTAGCATCATCACTTGGGATAAAATTTGATATTAACAAGAGTTGGGATGAAAAAAGAAAACAATGGAAAATCTCTGACGAGATATACAAAACACGAAACATGACACAAAGTGCGGTTGGCGACCCCAAAGGACACTGGACTACTGTATTTGCTGCAGCTGTACTGATTCTTTAATTTTTAACTCTGATATTTTTTAGATACCATACTATTGCGACTGCTGCAGCTATTCCTATTCCGATTAGTATGTATGGTGAATTATCAGCAGGAATTTTAGTTGTAGGTTGTATTGGTGATGACAAATCACCTATGGTAAATTCCAAATCTTGGTTGGTTGCTTCAACAGTTTCGCCAAAAAGATATTTCCCTATTATTTGATCTCCAGAGTCAGGATCAAAAAGCCAACCATTTTTGGTAACATCTGATGGATACATTTCTCCATCTTTTTCAATCGTTGGTATGGTTTGGCTTCCATGACTGGTTATCTTTATTGGATCTTTGGATAACACTACCACCTGTACGATTGAATTAAGTGGAAAAAATCCTGAACTGAAATAACCTGATCTTTCAAGTTTTTCTACTCCAAAAAATTGTAAAGTATCTATTGATGTTATACTGTCTGTTATTTTTTGGTCACGTGAAACTTGAAGCTGAAAAAGAGAGGCGCCTGTTTTAGGTATGATTGAAAAAGTTACAGAAGACGTTGGGTCATCTGACATTTTTTTTGCAACATCTAAAAATCCACCTGAATTTCTTATTTCATTTGGAATTAAAAGAGTGGATAGTCCTTCATAAAGAAACGATGTATCATATCTTGAAAATGTATAGACTGCGGATACTGTCCCGCGACCAGAAATTACTCCTGCTGTTTCCAGTTCTTTGTTCATCTTATCATCAACATGAATGAAAACT
Organism: Nitrosopumilaceae archaeon; assembly: GCA_035288445.1. Classification (GTDB taxonomy): domain Archaea; phylum Thermoproteota; class Nitrososphaeria; order Nitrososphaerales; family Nitrosopumilaceae; genus UBA8516. The sequence goes on along the minus strand of DATEAJ010000057.1, from coordinate 1,127 downwards.
GAATGAAATTTTGCATCTATATTAAATGCTTTATTAATGTCATTAATTAACGCATTACCAATTTCTTTTCCTTTGTCCTGTGCTTCAGTAATTCCTCCAGTAAATCCATCTCTGGAAATATTTATCAAAATACATGCCTTGTCAATTACTCCAAGCACACACTTGTCTTCATTTGTTATAACAACTGCTGTAACATTTTTCATATTGTGAATTTTTTGATCAAGTTCTATTGGAACACGAAACTCTTGATTGCTTGTACTTAAAACAGAGATAGCAGTTGACGTCTGATTCTGAAATTTCTGATCAATTACTATTTGCGCAGTTTCATGAAAAGTTGCAAGTCTTGGTTGTTGTGCGTATGCAATATATGTACTCAAGCATAGTAAAATAATTATCAATGAAAAAACTATTCTTGACGTGAACAATAATTCAGAGTTTCTATGAGTAACTATTAAGTTTACTCTCGTAATTTTTCTATCTTTATTGCAAATCGTTGGAAAGGTTCTTCTTTGTAATGATCTTTACAAACCAGAATTGTTTCATTTGGTTCCGGACCACAATCATAAGTAATCAAATACACAGGATCCTTGTTACAACATCGAGGAAATTTCACTTAGAATTACTTACATATGATAAAATAAAATAGTTTTAGCCGATCCGTATTCCAATAGTTTAAATTGTAATCTGTAGTCAATATATTGACATCGGTTCAAACCGCAGGGGAACATTGCCTAGCAGTGGGGGCGCCCACTGTTAGGCGCTTTTAATCATGATTTTATCAGTCTGTCAATCTGGTTTTTGATATATGCAAATCCGTCTTGCCAGAATTTTTCTGAGGTGATATCTATGTCATATTCTTTGAGTAGCATTTCTGGTTTCTTTGAACCTCCTGCACCTAGAATCTTAAGGTATATTGGCACAAAAGATCTTCCTTCCTCTTTGTATCGTTGGAAGAAAGAAAGTGCAAGCAAATTCCCAAATGAATATGCATAGCAGTAAAACGGCGTATGATAAAAGTGAGGTATACAACTCCACTCGATTCCAAAGTTTTCTGAGACGTCTATTGAATTCGCAAACTGTTCCTTGAGGTTCTTGCTGTATGCCTGAGTGATTTCTTCAACAGTTGC
>DATEAJ010000056.1:0-7328 GCA_035288445.1 Nitrosopumilaceae archaeon | reverse complement strand
TTTTAGGGTCTTGATTATTTTATGTTCAATTGGATGAAGAACTTTCGACATTATCACAAAAAGCAGAAAAGACTTTTTAAACCTTAACTTATCTGAATGATGAATGTCAGGCGACGAGTTCACAGTTACTCCATGGAGTGTAGAAGGTGACGTTGATTATGACAAACTTGTTCAAAAATTTGGTACAGAAAAAATTTCATCGGAATTACTCGAGAGAATAAAAAAGAAAACCGGTGAGTTACACCCGATGCTAAAGCTTGGATATTTTTTTAGCCATAGAGATTTTGATAAGGTTTTATCGGAATATGAAAAAGGAAACAAGTTCTATCTTTACACAGGTAGAGGACCATCAGGCTCAGTACACATGGGACATTTACTTCCATGGATTTTTACAAAATATTTACAAGATAAATTTGATGTAAATTTGATATTTCAGATTACAGATGATGAAAAATTTCTTTACAGTGATGAAAGAACGTTTGATGATGTATCAAAATACACATATGAAAATATCTTAGATATCATTGCAGTAGGATTTGATCCCAAGAAGACAAAGATTCTGATAGACTCAAAGGACATAAAACGGATCTATCCAATTTCTCTTGAAATTGCTAAAAGAATAACATACTCCACCGTAAAGGCAGTTTTTGGTTTTCAAAATTCAACAAACATAGGAATGATTGGGTTCCCGCCCATTCAAGCAGCTCCTTGTTTTCTTCCCTCAGTAATTGAGGGCAAACCTACTCCTGTTCTCATACCTGCTGCAATAGATCAAGATCCATATTGGCGAGTAACAAGAGACATTGCAGAAAAAATTGGATACCCAAAACCTGCACAAATTCATTCTAAATTCCTGCCTGGTCTTGGAATGAAAGGAAAAATGTCTTCGTCTATTCCAGAAACTGCAATATTTACAACTGATGAAGAAGAGGCAGTTGACAAAAAGATTTCAAATTCGTTTACTGGAGGTCAGCCAACTGTTGAACTACAACGCAAACTAGGAGCCAACTTCAACATATGTCCAGTATTTTGGTATTTACGATATTTCTTTGATTCTGAAAAAGATTCTGATGAAAGAGCAAGAAAATGTAAGAGTGGCGAGCTTTTGTGTGGCGAATGTAAATGTGATCTTAAAGATGCCGCAAAGCCTTTCATAGCAGACTTTAGGAAAAAAAGAGAAAAAGCAAAAGATCAGGTAAACAAATTCTTGTTTGAATAAAGATATGAAAAAAAAGATCATGTGTGAAGATGAGTATGAAGCACAGAAACTCTCTAGTTTAATTTATGTAAAACAAGGCAATGAGTCATTCATCACTGGAATTTTAGAAGTTATTGAAAACGAAGTCATCATATCTGCGAAAGATAAATCAGCACACAGCATTTTACTAAAAGACAGATTTGAGGTAGAATCATTTGCAGATTTTATACAATCGGTTATTGAGAAAAGACACAGAATAACAGAAACTGCAATTTTTAATGACATAGTTGAGATTACAAAAGAGTAAACTAGACTAATGATTTGTCCATTTCAGTAGTCATTATTTCTTGTACTTTGAGGAAATATAATCTAGTTGAGTAAGGCATTTCATCCAAGTGGTTTTCTATTGCCATCATAAAATACCTCACAGCACGCTTTGATACGTCCAAATTGAATTTCATGTGCAATACAGGATCTTGTTTGACATTTATCTTGTCTACTAACCATGGAGGAACCACATCCTTTGCTTCTTGTATGACTTTTTTGTACCAGTAGGCTATGTTTTCGGGATTAAGACCGTCTTTTAGTTCTGCTACGTCGGCAGATATTTTGTTTAACATGTGATTAGTCAGGTTTTTCATCGTTAGATACTAGAATTTTTTTGTTTTATTTTAGTTACTCAAAGATAGACAAGTTGTTTGTCAATTCAACGCAAATTTCCTTCAACATCAATTTCAGAGTTTTTAATTCGTGTTGTAGATATGCGTTTACCATCTTCTGCAAGAATCATTGGAACGCCTACAACTGCCACTGGAGAAAGATGTTTTTGAGTGCGCAATTTGTTTAATGTCTCACCTTGCTCTATTGTTTCTTCACTAACAACCAAAGCTTCTACTTCATTTTTCAAAACAGCAGGTCCAAAGTCGTTATCAAGTTTGCTTATCTCATAGTGAGAATCTGGAAAATTTTTATTTATTACAGATTTCAGTGACTCGAGTCTTTGAGAATAATTATGTAATAGCTTTTTTCCTTTTTTTATCGCAAATTCATCGCTTGTAAGACCGATAATAACTTTAGAGGAGATAGAAAATCCTTTTTGTAACAGTGCAAGGTGTCCCTTGTGTATTATATCAAATGTTCCTCCAAGGGCAACTATCTCGAATTTAGACATACAGATACTTTGTTTTCTTTTAGATTTACTTTACTTTACAAGCATCACATTGATATGACGACTTGGTTCAGCGAGCGCTACAGCATTTGGATCCCATACATATACCTCTGCAAAGAATGCTCCTTGTTTATCTGGAACCCAGTTTACTGAAATTTCCTGTTTTTCCATTCCATGAAATACGCCCTGTACCATTCCTATAAATTCAACTGTGGCTGCATTAGTTTCATTTTGTGTAAGTTCAGTTCCAATTTGTTTTATCTGAACATAACAAACATAGGGTTGTTCAGACTGTTCAGATGCATATTTTATCCATATTTCACTAGTTATTTTGACCGGACTTCCAATAGGTATTGTAGAATACTTGTTTCCTATTAGATCGGTAACTGTTACGTCATTTATGGTAACAAGTTTTGTAAGTGAACTTATCGTTGTTTCCACATTTGTGATATCAGTTGGTGCAGAATGATAATTATCTGACTCTGCAACAAGTTTGTATGATTTTGTAATTGAGTTTGGAGTAGAACTTATAGTAAAGACAGATGTCATTCCAACACCAATATCTCCTGGTTGTGGTGTTGAAGTTGCTATACCAACAACTCTTCCAAAGGCATCATATGAAATCAAATAGATTGTTGTGCCGCTTGTAAGTATGGTTCCCCCATTGATTATAGTTCCTGAAAGTACAAGTTGATCAGAAATTTCCAGAGTTCCAGGAATTATTACTAGTACTTGTTGTCTTCCAGGAGAGGAATTGAATCCTGTCAAATTGACTGATATATCAGTTATAGACGGATCTTGTTTTGAGCTAATGGAAAATGGTGCTTTTCCTCCGGCTGGAATAACTTTGAGTAATGTTGTACCAGTCTTGTATTCTAGTATTTTTCCAGTTCCATCATAAAAAGAGACCCCTAATTTTACACCAGTAACTGGAAAGTTGTTTTTGTTTTGCACTTCGCCTATAACTACAGTAGAACCATCTTCTGCTTTGTAGCTGTAAGGAGTTAAGACTTGGACAGTTAGAGTGTCACTTGGTTTAGTGTATTGTGCCCATGAAAGACTATATGGGAATATAGAAAAAGCTAGCAATATAGCAAAAATGATTGCTTTCATACAGATACTTTTCAAAAGTGATTAATCATGTACTGTATATCATAATCTAAACAACGTGGACTAGAAGGTTTTACCAACTTACGTTTGGAGATAAAATAAGAAAAGGAATGCAAAGATGTTACTACATCTATTTTTTGCTCTTCATAGCGGTAATTGCTATCCAGTATACTAGGCCTGGTGCTAATCCCACTATCAAAGGAATGTAAACTGCTATTTCTTCTGACGGCATTTAATTTCCCTATACAGCAGAGAACCAAATGATATTTAAATCCATCTTTCACAGGCACGAATCTTTATATTTTAAAAGATGGACTGGTGGGGATTTGAACCCCAGACCCCCCGCGTGCAAGGCGGGTATTCTACCGCTGAACTACCAGCCCATCACAAGGAATTCAAGGCGTGTAGATTTTAATTGTTGCCTTTGTTTAAGCAAAGATTTTATTGATATGGTTGAAACAATTTTTTTATGGTATTGCTAAAATCGGAAGTTGTCTTAAAGATAGGTGACAAGGCGCCTGACTTTGAACTTTTTGGAACAGATGACATGAAGTATAGACTTTCAGATTACAAAGATTACCAGGGATTGCTAGTAGTTTTCATGTGTAATCACTGCCCCTATGTTCAAGCAAAAACTAAGGCATTGGTTGAACTTTATGATAAGTTCAAGGATAAAATTGCAATTATAGGAATTAATAGCAATGACCCTACAAACTATCCTGATGATAGTTTTGAGAACATGAAAAGATTTACTAAGGAAAAAGGGATCAAATTTACATATCTTGTTGATGAAACCCAGCAAATTGCAAAGAAGTATGGCGCTGTTTGTACTCCAGATCCGTTCCTTTTTGACCAAGACAGGAAACTTATCTTTCATGGCAGAATAGACAATGCGATGAGGCCAGAAGATATTGCAACAGAAAAAACAATGATTCTAAACATAGAAAAGTTTCTACTTGGAAAGAAGATAGAGAAGGACTTTGACCCATCCATGGGTTGTTCTATCAAATGGAAAAGCCAGCAAACTTAAATGACCGTTGACTCGAAAAATTTTTGGGCCGATAGCTCAGCTTGGCTGGAGCGTTCGACTGATAAACTTATTCAGATATCGAAAGGTCGTGGGTTCGAATCCCATTCGGCCCATTTTTTGATGGAAAAGACTTATCTTATTCAGAACCTACGGACGGGCAGTGGCTGATGAAAGAGAAATTCGTTCAAGTCGGTGCCAATAAGATTAGGTATCTTGAAGAAGGTGGATCCGATGGCAATGTTCTTCTTGTTCATGGTCTTGGAGCCTCTGCTGAAAGATGGGCACGTGTAATTCCACATCTTAGCAAAAAATACCATTTAATTATACCTGATCTCATAGGATATGGTTTTAGTGACAAGCCATCTGTGGATTATACACCTAACTTTTTTTCACAATTTATCTTTGATTTTCTAAATACGCTTGGGATTACTAATACAAGCATGATTGGTTCGTCACTTGGTGGCCAGATTGTTGCTGAATGCGCAATAACCCGAAGCAAAATGATTGAAAAGATAGTTCTTGTTTCTCCTTCTGGAATCATGAAGCAATCTACTCCTACCTTCGATGCATATACGCTAGCGGCACTATATCCAACACAGGAGGGTGCAAAGACTGCATTTCAGATGATGACAGGAGTTCACAAGGAAATAGACTCTGATACTATAGATGGTTTTATTCAGCGAATGACACTACCAAATGCAAAAATGGCTTTCATGTCTACAATTTTGGGCATTAGAAATGCCGTTCCACTCTCAGAAAGACTTGCAAGGATTCTGGTACCTACTTTGATAGTATGGGGAAGACAGGACACGCTTATTCCTATCATCTATTCAAAGGACTTTGTTTCTTCCATCAAAAATTGTCAATTTGTAGAAATGGAAAATTCAGGTCATACTCCATTTGTTGAAGAGCCAGAGAAATTCTCAGAGATTGTGCTCAGATTTTTGAACCAGCAAATGGTCACATCTACTAGGTAGTATCAATATGCATATATAGATAAACAGACAATCAAAACCTATGACAGGCAATAGTAACCAATATGATCCAACAACTATGTTCAAAGAATGGATACAAAAAAGTGGAAAAGCCCAGGCAGAATTTATGAAAACTTTTGGAGCAATGATGGGTCAGCAAAAACAAGAATTTGATCCTGTAGAGACATTAAAAGAGATGACAAGTAAAGGAGCAAAGGCTCAATCAGAAATTATGGAAAACTTTGGAAACATGCAATCCAAAGCAATGGATAGCGCTTTCAAACTTGCGCAATCAATGCCACAGTTTGTGACATGGGGAGCATTTAAGACATCAGTTGGTAGCAATGGAAGAATTTCGATTCCCGAGGCAGAAAGAGATGCACTTGGACTAAAAGAAGGAGATCTGGTTCAAGTAGTAGTCATCCCTGTAGAAAAAAAATCAAAAAAAGTGACACGAAGTTAGTGTAAGCAAATTTACTTTTTATTTTTAAGATCTTTCTTTTAACCATTGTCCAAGCTCTGGAAGAACAACTTTTTGTGAAAATGAGCTTGCTATCATACCAACATGACCAGTTGGATAGATTCTAAGAGTTTTATCTTCGCTTCCCACTGCATAGTGTAAAGGCATACTACATTCAGGCGAGACCAGGTGATCACCTACTGCGACTTGTGTAAATATTGGCATAGTGATATTTCTAAGTGATACAAGTTTACCTCCTACATACATGTTATTTTGTATTAATACACTGTCTTGATATATATCTCGAATCCATTGTTTGAAAAGCTCACCAGGAATTGGCGGAGTTTCGTTTAACCACTTTTCAATACGCAGAAAATTATCGACATAGTTTTTGTCCTCAACATTTCTAAAAAAGTTAATGTACTTTTCTATCCCTTGTTCAAATGGTTTCAAGACAGAAAATACATAATACATGAATTCAGGAGGCATATTACCAATGGTTTCTACCATCTTATTCACATCCACGTGCTTTGCTAGGTTGCCAACAACAGTTGTATCTCGTTTGCCGTCAATTACAGGTGCAGTAGCTATCAAATTTTTGATTTTATTGGGATGTAATGCGGCATACACTGCAGCCAAAGTTCCACCAGTACAATAACCTTGTAATGATACCTTTTCAACAGAGGCCTCATTGCGCACAAAATCTACACAATTATCAATGTAACCATTTACGTAATCATCAAAGCTAAGATATTTGTCTATTTTAGTGGGTGTTCCCCAGTCAATCATATACACATCAAAGCCTTGAGTTAGGATATTACGGACCCAACTTTTTTGTGGATGTATATCTAAAATGTGATATCGATTTATTAGAGCGTATGCTATTACAATTGGAATTTTATGTTGTTTTTGTGTTGGAGAATTGAAATGTAATAAACGAACCTTATCTTCTGTATATGCAACGTCATATGGTGTCATTTCAAGATTGATTTCATCTGGAGCTGGCACCATTTTTGGTGCTTCAATGATATTTTTGTTAAATTTGAAAAATTCACTAACAATCTTTGGATCTATTTTTAATTCATTTTCCATCGTTAACACCTCTTTCACTTTTTTCTAGTTTACTTACTCTTTTTCGTAAAGAATGTAACTCTTTGTAAACATCGTCAAGATCATTTTTAGTTGGAACATTTGCAGTTTCAAGTAAGGTAGAAAGCATACTGTTCCAGTGTTTTGAAAGTTCAAGTTCACTGGATATCAGCTTCCCAAAGTTTTCTCCAAATTTTTGAGAATCAAAAAGCTGTGTGAAATCATTTTCAAACATGTCAATCCAAACACGTTTTGATGCTTCTAGGTTTTCCATGTCCTGAGGAATTTCAGGAATTTTT
>DATEAJ010000055.1:0-4901 GCA_035288445.1 Nitrosopumilaceae archaeon | reverse complement strand
ATAAATAGTGTTTCATCTTTATCCGAATCAATATGAGTACTCATAAAGAATATGCGCTGATCGCTATTCTTGCTACAGCGGCAGTTATGGGAGCCATTCCAGCTTTTGCAGCTAATGAACTGGCGTGTCCAGATTGTATTGGTAGAGAAGATGATGCACAGACGATACCAATCTCAGTGTGGACAGACAAGGCTGTGTATAACCAACCTGGTATGATTCAAGTTGGTGGCCATGTCAAGGATCCAAACCCCAACTTTGATATCACACTCAAAGTAGTTGGTCCCACAGGAAATATTGTAAAAGTTGATCAAATCATGGTTGACGACAATGGTGATTTTGAAACTACCTTGAGCACTGCAAGTCCATTATGGACAAAAAGTGGAGTCTATACAATCTCAGTTCAATTTGGAACTGTTGGTAGATCAAACGAAGTCCAAGTAGAGATTTTCGCAGGTGGAGTTTGTAGAGAATCAGAACTTGCTGCCAAAGCAGGCATAGAGACATACTGCATACCATATAGTGTCATCGGTGCTACCGTAAAAGGTGGAACAATTGATATGAAATCCAAATCCCTGACAGTACAAATCGATTCAAGTAGTGATGGAGACCTTACTCTAAACATACCAAGATCAGTACTAGATTCAAAATCAGGAAATGAGGATAGCAGATTCTTTATCTTAGTAAATGGCGAAGAAGATGACATATACAGTGAAGAAAAAACTGATGATACAAGATCCATAACAATTCAATTCGAAAGTGGAGTTGAGGAGATAGAGATCATTGGTACATATGTAGTTCCAGAGTTTGGTGCAATAGCAGCTTTGGTACTTGCAGTTGCAATTATATCAATAATTGCTGTTTCTGCAAAGACAAGGCTAAGACTGATGCCAAAATACTAGGAATTTCAACTTTTTTCATTTTTTTGTATCAATCCATAGTAAAGGAAATATACGACTTAAGATCAGTTTTTCCATGCACTTTTTTTTATTAGTTATTACAATTTCTATTTTATTATCAAGTATAATTCCAAGTTTTGCACAAGTTGCAGAACCTCTTATCACTACTTCTACAGACAAATTATCATATAAAGATGGTGACATGATTGTAATTTCAGGGTCAGTAAAAGCTATTGTAGAAGGAACACCTTTAACGATTCAGATTTTAGATCCTAATCAAAATATAGTTCAGGTAGCTCAAATAGATGTTGCACAAGATGGAAAATATACAACAACTGCAAAAGCCAGCGGGGCGTTGTGGAAAAAAGATGGAACATATACAGTGAAAGTTCAGTATGGACCTCCAAATGTTGTTGCTGAAACAAATTTTGAATTTGCAAGCGCTACTTCAACAGCTGCTATGGAGATCTTTGAGGTGAATGCTGGAAATGAGGGGACTTTTGATGTGGAATACAACATAAGAGGCGGTACAGTAAAAGACATGATTATTGATTTTGAAGGTCTTGCTTTGATCGTATCTATAGAATCTGCAAGTGACGGTACAATCACATTAAAGATTCCAAGAGCCCTAATAGACGCAAAAACAACTGACGGAGAAGACGATACGTTCATAATTCTAATAGATGGGGCAGAAGTGGATGCCATGCAGATAGCAACAACAAGTTCCAGGACTCTTACAATAAACTTCTTAGAAGGAGACTCTGACATAGAGATAATTGGCACACAGATAGTTCCAGAGTTTGGTGCAATAGCAGCTTTGGTACTTGCAGTTGCAATTATATCAATAATTGCTGTTTCTGCAAAGACAAGGCTAAGACTGATGCCAAAATACTAGAACTTGGAGTCAACTTTTCTTTTATTAATACATAAATACTCATTATCCTTGATATTTTCCTAGTTAACATGGCTTTACGATATGTAGCTTATACGCTTGTGATTGTATTAATGTCCTCAATTGGCATTACCAACGCAGTATTTGGTTCTAGCCACAACATTCCACCGCTTAGTGTACAGACAGATAGTGATTATTATGATCAAGGAGACACAATAGTTGTAACTGGTCTTGTAAAGAATCCAGGAGAGGGTATACCTATTACTCTAAGAATACTAGATGCAAATAGTAAGCTAGTTCAAATTGATCAATTTACTCCTAAAGCAGATGGAAGTTTTTCAAAAGAATATTTAGCAACTGGTCCACTATGGAAGGCTGCAGGAAATTATACCATAATAGCACAATATGGCGCTGCACAAAAAGCGGACACGATATTTTCGTTTAGTGGAGGAACCGGTTCATCTGAAATAGGCGAAGTAGAGAAAAAAGTTTTCACAATTAATGTCGAAGGTGTAGGAGAGTATGATGTTGAGTACATCATAAGAGGCGGAACAGTCAAGAATATGGAAATTGATCCTGAAGGTTTGGCACTTATTATAACAATAGACGCCGTCAAAGATGGTTCAATCACTGTAACTTTACCAAGAGACATGATAGATGCAAAGATACCAGCTAATCTAAGTGCTGATGACATACTAGTTGGCAAAACAGTTGATCCGAAAGACCTTGAAGATGACGAATTCTTTGTCTTAATTGGTGGAGAAGAAACCAATTTTAAAGAAACAAAATCAAAAACATCAAGAACTCTTAGTATAGGATTTGCTGCTGACGATACTCAAATTGAGATAATTGGCACACAGATAGTTCCAGAGTTTGGTGCAATAGCAGCTTTGGTACTTGCAGTTGCAATTATATCAATAATTGCTGTTTCTGCAAAGACAAGGCTAAGACTGATGCCAAAATACTAAATTATTTTTTCATTTTCTAAAAAATTCAAAGAATAGATCCTCACTTATTGTTTCCATAAATCTTGACGAACTAAATTCTAATCCAAACAGAAATAAAAGAACAATTGATAAATCAAATAACAAATAAAGATCTCTTTTATGATACGCTAGATCTAAATTTAGAAAAACAAAAGACAAAAAAACTAAACCACAATATCATACGACCAATCGTTTCCAATTTGTCATGTAATAAACAACTTAATCTGAACAATATAAGAGCGAATGTTTAGTGAGTACTTAGATTATATATTACCACAACAAATCAATTCTATTGAATTTTGAATTTGAAGAATTTAGTTCGCCTGAAGACATTTTTGTATATATGGCCACAATGGCACCCCCAATGAAAAATATGTTGCCAATAAACTCTTACAAAGGTTATGTTTTTGCAATTATTCCTCTAAGCCCCACTACCGGCAATATTTACCTCATGATCTATACAAAAGGCAAACTTGATGGCAAACTTTTAGAATTTGATATGAATACAAAAAAATACAAATCCGTAGAATCAGCAGAACGGGCAGATAAGAATTATTTTGTGGTTTTAACACCTAAAAAAAATACAATTGCCGATGCAGCAATAAAAGAATTAGAAAAAAGCTCTACATAGTGTAGGCCGGAGCAGTAACAGAGCGGCTTCTAGAATACTGTTCCATTATTTCATCTGGAAGTCTGCCATTGAATAGTTCTTTACACAATCCTCTTAGATATCTCATGATTGCCCAAGTACCTGCTTTTATCATTCCATACATTATTAATTTCATAGGAGGTCCAAATGACTTGTTTCGAATTATTATAGGAATTATATCATTTATAACACGTAGATTGTGTTCCCAACATCTCCAGAACAAAGTAAATTGAGCTTCGTTTAGATTACCAAAGTGCATCGAGTTCTTTTCGTTAAAGTCTTGATACAGAAGAGGAGCAACGAGGCCTCGCATGTGCATGTGTTTGAAATCATCTATCAAATCTATAGTGTACTTTGTTTCATCGGGAGTTTCGTCAGGCCAACCAATTATCAGAGTTGCTGCTGGGAACCAGTGATTTTGGTTTAGGATTTTTGCACCTTCCCTAACAATCCACCCCCATTCATCAGCGGAAAAGGGTTTTGCCTTTACACCAAGATGTTTTTTGACCATTCGTGGAGCAACGGTTTCTATTCCCAAGTTTGTCGCAAGCCATTTTTCATTACTCATTCCGTTGATATCAGACATATCATGAAGTAATTTTGGATCAGCACAAACAGCAGAAAATGTCATATGAGTCGTACCTACGAATCTAGCACCAAGAGATTTCAATCCTTTCCACAATTCAATTATTGCATCATAGTTTGGTTGAAAATCTCTACTCTCACATCCATAAAGAAGCATTTCATCAGAATGTAACCAAATTGAATCAAAACCATAATTGAGATTTATTTTTGCTTCATGTTGTAGCCTCTCTAATGGTAGATCTTTTTTGGATCTTTTATTAACATCGCAAAAATCACAGCCTCTTCCACACCCACGCATTGCTTCGATAAGAGAATTTACTGTGGGACCTTGAATAATTGGTATGTTTTGTATGTTTTTAACAAAACAATGCATTAACTCTGGAGCATCACCTTTTTCCAAATCATGAAATAGATCAAGTGCAAGTTCATCTGCTTCACCTACTACTACAGTATCAATACCATGAATTTTCATTCTATCAGATTTTGCAAGTTCCCACGCACCATTTCCTCCCACAACAACACGAAAATTATATTTTTTCTTTAACTGGATTATATTTGCACACATCCTTTTGAATTTCATTGCGACATACGATAGTTTTTCTGGCGACATCGTAGTAGTTACTGGAGCCATGCCAAGAGGATCCATTACATTAATTCCCACAACTTTTGTATCAGGACCTATACAATTTGCAAGATAATCCGGTTGTGCAATAAAAATTTCATCCCTTTTGTATCCTTGCAAGAGGGCACTCTCTACTCTCCTTAATCCTACCTGTGCAACTTTTGCTTCACCTGTAACTTTGTCAGTTTCTACGCTAGGGCAAAAGACTTTGTCAAAAACCCACTCAGGAAGGACTTCATATGGTCCGCACGCTATAAATCCATAAAGAAAG
>DATEAJ010000054.1:0-2213 GCA_035288445.1 Nitrosopumilaceae archaeon | reverse complement strand
ATGGTGGTTTTGAAGAAGTTGAGCAATCCAGATTGGACGCTTGCTCTTTTCAATACCATTAACATCATAGGTACACAAAAAAGAACATTGGTACTTGTTAAAATTTGAATGAAACAAGTGCTCTATAAAAAGTTCAGCCTGGATGCCTTCCTGTGTGCTTACATCAGAGATGGTACGTCCTATGACTCTGTAGGGTGGTTTCGAATCTGCAGTTACAGTTTTTAGCAAATCATTATATCCTGATTTTAATCCGTCTTGTCTTTCCAAAATGTTTTCGATCTGATATATATGCAGCAGATTTTTTCGTTTAAAATGATCTATATCAATACCAAGTGAGGCAATTTCATCCTCGACTAGAGTTACTTCATCATGTGTAAGACAAATGGTGTGTTCTCCCTTTTTTAAGCCATTTTCTAAATAACGATATTTTACCAAATTGCCATACTTTGCATTATCATAAAGTACCATTGAATGATTTGGTTCATTCAAGTTATCCACATCTTTTAAGGTTGGATAAATATTTACATCAACCATATTGTGAAACCTCCTCGTTACCAACATATTCCAATTTCATTTTATTCAAGAAATCTTTGATTTTATCATAATCTTGCAAAAGCTTTTTTCCTTTCTCAGTGATGGTTATTGGTGAATCATGAATAAGGCCCTCGTTTCTTAACGCTTCCAAATATCTTGAAAATTTATCAAATGAAAGGTTACAACGCTGTTGAATTCTAGTGGGTTTTACCTCGCCAGAGGAAGATTCGTTTTGTATGGCGGTTAGAATATCGTAAAAAATTTCCAATTTAGTTCGTTTTTCCCTCCTTGTCAACAATATACAAACGTCTTTCTGATAAATAAAACTCTCTTTAGTACTCCCTAAAGGGAGTAATGCCTTATTGTATTATTTGTTAATATTTTACATTGAGCATATGATGGCAGTAAATATTTGCAATTGCATTGATAGTGAATGCAACACACATCCTTCCAACAGGCTTCTTCACGTTGATGGCGAATGTATTCACTTAGATGGAACGAGTCATAAAATTAAGACCAAAAATAACGCTGAACATAAGAAATACACGTGTCAGGTCTGTAATACTGAGGTTGAGTTATACTGGGAATCACAATACAATGGAATACGAGGTAGATGCCCTAAATGTGGTACAAACTGGGCCGAATCATGACAAGTAGCTTAATCTAATTTCTGTAGTTTTACTGAATATTTTAATGCAGTTAGATGTAGCTCACTGGACGTTTGCAATTTTTTTCCAGTCAACATCCGTCTTTGAAACCCACTGGAACTTCTTTTGAAGAGCTGAAGTGTAAAGCTTTTCCCATTCTAATCCAACTTGATCAGTCCATGCTTTGAATACTCTAGGATCGATGTAATTTCTAAGTGAAGTTCCCAAGTTGTAGTCCCTTGTTTTCTCTGTTAGCTCTATTGTAAGCTTCATTTTCTCCTCTCGAAGCTTTAGTTTTTCTTTTTGTTTTTCGGTCTTTGGGGGTGTTTCCTTTATCTTTTTTAACGCATCTCTTTTTTTCTGTAACGATTCTTCAAAGCTCTTTGGGATGGTTCTCTTGTGGTTGCAGGTAATGGCAGCCTCTAGATTTGCTAGCTTGGCATGATAGATCTTAAGATTTTCTGACTTTGAATCCAAATCATTGACTTTTTTGAGATAGTCTGTAACCACCGAGGTAGCCAGATAGGTTCTAAAGACTTTGGCAGTCAGTCCTTTTACTATCTTCCCAAGAAATTCATTTACATGTCTTGATGTAATGTCATGAAAAATTTGCTCGTCTGGTTTTTTCTTTTCGGTAAACTTTTTCAAGTTATCATATAGTGTCTTGTCCTGACCTTTTATGACAAGTGTTTTTTGTAATCGCACACTATCCTTCCCAAGAAAATCAAACTCTATCGCATCTGGTTTTAGCTTTATGTGTTCAACTCTTAATGTAGTTGCACCTACCGTATCTGCTTCATCAGGATCTTTTTCGTCTCCTACCCTCATCGCAGTTTTATAAATTAAATAACCCACAGTTGCAACTCTCCTTACTTTTTCGTCACGATCTGTCATCTCTTCCACAATTTTATTCAATACTTTTTCAATGTGTTCTGAAAGCTTTGTTGCTTTGTCATACTTCATTTTGTCTCGCTCTTGTTTTAGATCGGATGTATCAGAAAGCCACACATACTTGCGTTTTTGTGTAAGATA
>DATEAJ010000053.1:0-2200 GCA_035288445.1 Nitrosopumilaceae archaeon | reverse complement strand
CAAATTTGCCATCAAACCAAGCAAATTTTGCATTAAAAGATTTCATATTAAACAACGAAATTAGTCTATAATTAATCTATTTCTACCAAAAACCATATTTTGGAAATTTCATTCCAAGTAATCTATATGTAAGATCTTCTGCAGATGAGTATCTTCTAACTATATCCCAGTTTTCGTGTATTATTTTTATAACTTCTGTA
Source organism: Nitrosopumilaceae archaeon (assembly GCA_035288445.1). Taxonomy (GTDB): domain Archaea; phylum Thermoproteota; class Nitrososphaeria; order Nitrososphaerales; family Nitrosopumilaceae; genus UBA8516. The sequence continues at coordinate 2,000 of DATEAJ010000053.1, read as the reverse complement.
GGAACATAGTTTTCCCAATCCGAGTCTTTCCCAAGTGCAGCATCAAACATTTTTTCTTTTACAACTGATGCTGAGATTTTTTTCCTTACACCGACTCTTGGTTTTAATCCATAAAGTTTGAGTACAAAACCTTCTGCTTTGTCACCAGTATATGTGAAATAATCATCTGAAACACCATCGAGAATCTGTTTTTTTATGTTCCATGAGAAGGGAGAAAGTAATGGCGGCATGTATTTAATGAAAGGTGCAGAAAATGCATAGTTTGAAAGAACCGAGATTGACTCACCAAATATCGCTTGAAGCATCTTTTTTCGCAATTCAAAATTAAAAGGAAAACTTCTACTGTTGACTTCCTCTCCTTTGTTAATAAATATGACCGGAAAAACTCTGACTTCGTTTGCTTTTTTGAGTTCTTCTATGATCTCTACATGCGCTTTTGTTACAGGATTCAGATGAGCTAGATAAATGGTAACTGTCAATTGCACTTCATACTAGAAACCTCGTATATTTCAATGCTTGATGCAATTATTTTATAAAAATACTAAATTTAAGAAGTGGTTCCTAAAATCTAGTTTTTATGACTGCGTATTCCCAAGAATAATTTGTGCACAAGACTAATAAATTGCAATGAAGCGACAGTTTACAGAAAATGAATTCAAAAATACTCGTGTCATTGCTGATACTTTCTTTACTCTTAATGCCAATCGCTTCTAGTTATGCTATGTCTAGTGAACAGATGTTTATGAAAGATAAATCATCGGTAAAAAAAAACATACCAGTAGATCCGAGCATAGAGAAAATAAGACATATGGGGCAAACAAAAATTGCAAACCCATACTTTTTCCAAATTGATGATACTACAGTAAAAATAAAACGCGGAACCGTTACAATATCTGGTCATGGGGTATACAATCCAGATCAAGATGTGATTTCTGCTTGGGGAAAATATTCTATTTCTATAGGAAGCAGAGAACTTGCTGGGAGCTGGACAGCAGCTAATCTAGTTAGTGGAAAAGGAAATCCATATGGTGGGGATTCTGATGAATCTCACGTGCATTTTATTGGTAAGACTCTGAGCCTAAAAGATCCAAAATATACAGGTAATAACGCAAAACGAGAATCTGTAATGAGAGGATCACATCAGATTTGGATATCAGCTAACGCAGAGGAAGGAAAATTCTGTGTTTATGGTTCATACGTAGGTACTCCAAGCCCAAGAAATGCATGTGTAGAAACAGACACAATCTCAGTAACTAAATAAATTTTTTAAAATCTGGGGACGATGGGACTTGAACCCACGACATCCAGCGCCCGAGGCTGGCAGTCTACCAAGCTGACCTACGTCCCCGCAGATCAGCCCTGGCTATGCAATATTATCTTTTCAAGAGAAATTTTATTCTATCCGTACGATTCGTATTTAATCTCGAAGCTCTTATCTGGCCGCTTATTTCTTTCAGTGACAAAACCCTTTGGTCCTAGATAATCCATACATCCATCTATAGTTCCTTGCCAGCCACAAATGAAAAATATGGTGTTTTCTTTTGTAATTTTTTCACCAACTAGCTTTTCAAGAGGTGACTGTTCACCATCTTTTGATCTAAGGAAAGTTTCTACTCTGCCGATTTGTCCACTCCAAGATCTGTTAAACCATTCTTGAGGCCTACTGATAGTTGCCCTATATCTGAAATTCCACTTATCTTTACCCTTGTCTAGACTTTCATTTTCTAAATCAGTCAAAAGTTCTTTGTAGCCTAGTTCATCGACATAACTTGCTCCATGTAACACTACGATTTCTCGTTTGCTTCCAGTAGCATGTAGAGACTGCGCAAGACTAACAAACGGAGCTAAACCTGTACCTCCTCCCAAACAGACTATCCTTCTATCATCTTCTGAACCGTCAGCTTTTTTATCATCAAGTGTAAATGCCCCAGTTGGTTTTATCCAAACTATTTCATCTCCTTCTTTTGCACCAAAGAGCTGTGTAGTAAGACGACCAGGTA
>DATEAJ010000052.1:0-11314 GCA_035288445.1 Nitrosopumilaceae archaeon | reverse complement strand
ATAAATGGTAACAGGAACTTTCATTCCACGATTTGAATCAGCTTCAATTTGATATTGCATATTGCCTATTTTTTTTGGAATAAGTGATGACATTTGTATCAGTGAACAAACGTTGCTCTTGCACAATTTAAATCATAAGTAAATGAGTAAATTTTTGCTTAATCGATTCTTCATCAATTATAATGTGAATAGACAAAACCACTGGTTTTTACTTTTGCCAAATTGCCTAATACCGTATAGGCTTCAATGATTTGTATTTTCCTTTTTTTCCCCATCATTCATTCCCCATTCGTTTTTTGTATGACCTTGATTATGGTCAAATGTTTTTCCCCAAGAAAATTTTGGAATGATTAATTCATCCACGATCAACGATTAGCTTGCCCTAATTAATAAAACAGTAGGAATGCAGTGCAATGCACACATCAGGAGTATAGATTTATGATCTAAGAACTGAGCTCATGAGAGGCAAACAACAGAGTACCTGACCTTTCAATTAAATGAGTTGCACAAGAATCGTGAGAAGAAGATTTGTAAAATAGAAATGTACGTTGTTATTAGAACATACTGGCGCTTATTATTGTGATATAAGATAAAAATGAAGAACGTGATTGAGCAAACTATAGCAAAACCACTTTGTTCCCTTTGCAATAAGGAAATGAAATTCATTGAGGGTGACACAATTTATGGCGACAGATGGTACCATAAGGACTGTCGTGGAGCAATAAAGAACATAGACTTGTCTCAGAGATGAGTCTTTAAGTAAGTTTATTTTCCTAATTCAGTTCAAATTCATTATGCCTATTTTGCCAATTGATGGTGGACGATATGGTACCAAAGAAATGTGTGAAATTTTTGATGAGCAGAAGAAAATCCATTATCAACTTGAGATAGCAGCAACTACAGCAGAATCTCAATCTGAAATAGGTATAATTCCAAAAGCAGCAGCCCAAAACATAGCAAAAATGGCAAGATCTGGGAAGATCACTACAAAAAGAGTAAAGCAGCTTGAAGCAAAAAGTGATCATGATACTGCTGCTTTAGTGGAAGCATTAAGCGAGCTTTGTACACCTAATGCAAAGCCGTGGATACACTATGGTCTGACAAGTAACGATTTGGTAGATACAAGTACTTCTATGCAAATCAAAGATGCGCTTGCAATTATAGAACCAAAGGTTGCAAGACTGGCAATCATTTTAGCAAAGCTAGCAATGAAATTCAAGGATTTTCCAGCTGTAGGAAGAACTCATGGACAACATGCAAGTATCATAGCATTTGGTTTAAAATTTGCAAATTGGGCTTTGGAAATGTCAAAACACATAGAGAGAATTGAACAGTGCAAAAAGAGAATTTTGATCTGCAAGACACTTGGTGTTGTTGGAACGGGATCCCTCATGGGATCAAAAGCATTAGATGTTCAAAAAAGAGTTGCAAAGAAACTTTCTCTATATCCTGCAGATGTTACTACACAGATTGTTCCACGAGAAGGATATGCAGAATATGTGTTTTGTATCGCATTAATTGGTTCTACACTAGAAAAAATTGCAGTAGAAATAAGAAATCTTCAGAGAACAGAAATTGGTGAAGTTGCAGAACCTTTCAAAAAAGGCCAGATGGGAAGCAGTGCTGTTCCTGTAAAGAGAAATCCTGTAAAAAGCGAGCGTGTAACGTCACTTTCAAAGATGTTACGAAGCCAGATAAGCGTATCATTTGAAAATATACCATTATGGCATGAGAGGGACTTGTCAAATTCTGCAAATGAAAGATTTACTCTTCCAACAAGTTCCATCTTGTTAGATGAGATGCTAGAAGCAATGACAAAGATTCTTTCTGATCTTTATGTAAATAAGGACAAAATAAAGAAAAATCTAGGAATTACAAAAGGTCAAATTTTTGCAGAATTTGTACTTGATGCATTAATTAAAAAAGGCGTGCCACGCTTTAACGCGTATAGAGACATACAGAGGGTGGCTTTTGCAGCTTCTGATTCAGAAATGGAGTTTTTACATGCTGTAAAAAATGACAAAGCGATATCAGCACACCTGACTGAAAAAGAAATAGAAAGAATTTTTGTTCCAGAAAATCATCTCGGAGCATCCAGTACAATAATCAAAAATGTCTTCAACAAGGTAAACAAGACATGCTCTAAATTTACTTGATTTTCATCAAGGCTTTGTGGATAAGAGAACCATATTGAAGAGCTTTTTTACGCTTGAGTGTAGCTTCTTTTGGAACTCCAATCTTTAAAGCAAGATCTCTAACAATGTGTTTTCGCATTAGATCATCAGGCCCATGTATTTTTTCTTCAATAGGAATTTTTTTTGCAAAGTTTACAAATTCTTTTGAAAGAAATGGTTGCATTATCTTGACACCAAATTCTGAAGCAATCGTGTTAACTGCCTTCATCATGTTGAGTTCATTTTCAATTTTTGATTCCATCAGATTCATAACACTTTCACTGCCATGTTTCATTGCATCTCTATACGCATTATAGCCGCAGAAAAGCTCATCAATTCCATTTGCTGTGAGTACTCTATCAATACTGTTGTGCTTTGCGAGCTTAGATACAAAGTAAAACGCAATACAATTTTCATTCCATGAGAGATTATCTGTTTTTATTGTTTTTTTGATCTGTTCTGCTATTTCTGGAAATATTCTTGATGAAATTTTTTCGATTTTATGTTCGTAGCCAAACAAGTGAGATATTTCCTTAGAAAATTGAATGTCATGAGAATCTGCAAATCCTATAGTCAATAGTGTCACATCGTATCCGAGATCAGTACAAAGCTTCGCTAAAAGTGAGCTGTCTACACCACCTGAAAAGGCAACACCTATTTTTTTGTCATCAAGCATTTTTTGAATTGATTCGTTCATCTTTTCGTATAGTCTGTCTTTATGATCTGTCAATTCTATAGATTGTAAAAATCCGCCCTAAGTTAGTTGCGATGTTTTGATAGTTAAATAGAGGAATCACCAAAAAGATTCATGGGTTTAACCAAATTATCAGATGAACAGATCAAAGAAGAATTAACAAATTTGCCTGGTTGGAGTCTAGTCAATGGGAAACTACACAAGGATTTTGTCTTCAAAGATTTTATCGAAGCATTTGGGTTCATGAGCACAGCTGCATTACACATAGAAAAGATGAATCACCATCCAGAATGGTTTAATGTGTACAACAAGATCAAAGTTGATTTAACAACCCATGATGCAGGCGGAATAACTCAAAATGATATCAATCTTGCAAGAATTCTAAACTCTTTGATATAGACAAGCATTCAGTAATCTCATTTTTTGATTTTTTTGCTGTACAGAATTTATATACAGAAGAATATCAAAAATTTTCAAATGGCAAGTGGTTCAGCAATTTTGGATTCTGATTTTAGATATACAGATAGAAAGGGCAACCTTTTGAGAACAAGAACGGAGCTTTCAATCGCTGAGATGCTATCATTTTTGGATGTAAAATATGAATACAATCACAAGTTAACTCTCAAAGACGGAAAGAATGTGGTAGTAGATTTTAAAACAGAAAAAGGGTTTATTGAAGTAATAGATGATGAAAAAGACATAACAAAATACAAGGAAATAAAACGAGAATTTCCTGAAACCAAGATTATTGCGATTGGTCATCCAAAGTTTACTGCACAAATAAAAGAATTGGAAGACGTTGTATTTTACAAAACAAGAGATGTTCAAACAGGATCTATTTTTATCGAAGATCCATCATTTGCATTTGATTATGCCCATATTCTTCCATTAGTTGAAAAGTGTTCAATACTTCATGGACATACATCTTCTGTGATGGTCGAGCTTGTTGGTGAGATGAAGAATAACATGTTGATAGATTTTAGTGAAGCAAAAAAAATCATCAAAGAAATCATTTCTATTCTTGATCACAAATTTTTCATCAATAAAAAATATCTAATCAAAGAAGACAGTTTACATTACAAAATTGTGTTTGAAGGTCCAAAAGGTATGTTTGATTTACAGGTTCCAAAAAATACAACGTATCTGCTCGATGGTGAATCGACAGTAGAAAACCTATCCACCGAAATTATCAAGCTTCTTATTCCAAAAATGCCAGAAAACATAGAGGCAGTAGGAGTCTATATTTACGAAGGATACAACAAAGGAGCCCATATTCTATCACATATCTCCAAGTCTTAAGATATGGAACATAAGATCAATGATACTGCATGGAACCCAGAGATTGAAAAACAGATTCTAAAACAGTGGAATGATGCGCATATTTATGATTTCAAACCTGAAGGTGATGTTTTTGTCATAGACACTCCACCTCCCTATCCGTCAGGAAGGCCGTGGCACATAGGAGCCGCAGCGCATTATGCACAGATAGATATGATTGCCAGAACAGCAAGGATGTCTGGTAAAAATGTCCTTTTCCCAATAGGAATAGACAGAAACGGTTTACCCGTTGAGATGTATACTGAAAAAAAATACAACATTAGAATGCGTGAAACGGAACGTGGCGAATTCTTAAAGCTTTGTGCAACTGCGTTAGATGATCTAGAAGCAGAAATGATTCAGATAATGAGAAATCTTGGCCTTAGTGGAGATTTTTCAGAATATTATAGAACAGATTCTGAGGAATATAGAACACTTACACAGTCAACATTTATCGAACTTTGGAAAAAGGGTTTGATATATCTTGCAAATAGGCCAAACAATTACGACTGGGTTACAGGTACTACAATTGCAGATGCAGAAATAACGTATCAAGAAATTCCTACAAAATTGGTTCACATGAAATTCAAAATAAAAGATTCCGGAAGTTCACTAATAGTAGCAAGTACTAGGCCAGAGCTTTTGTGTGCATGTCAGACGATAATTGTAAATCCTGATGATAAAAGATATACTGAATTTGTTGGTAAAAAAACAACAATTCCGTTAGTTAACAGAGAGGTAGAGATCAGGACACATCCCTCTGCAGAAAAAGAATTTGGTTCTGGTATTGTCATGGTATGTAGCTATGGTGACCAAAATGATGTTACGTTATTTAGGGAACTAAAATTGCAAGAAATCGTCGCCATTGGAAAAGATGGTCGTATGACTGATGTTGCTGGAGCATATACAGGACTAAAGGTAAAACAGGCAAGAGAAAAGATAATCGAGGATTTGCAGAGTCAGGGTTTTGTTGAGAAGATAGAAAACATCAATCATCGTACACCTGTTTCTGAGAGAAGCAAAATCCCAATTGAGATTATACCTATGGAAGAATACTATGTAAAGCAAAAGGATTCTGTTGAGAAAATTAGGGAACTTGGTTCAAAGATTACCTTTCATCCTCCTATGCATAAACAGATTTTGATGAACTGGTTAGATTCAATTTCTATTGATTGGCCCATTTCAAGAAGAAGATATTATGGAACTGAAATCCCAATATGGTATTGCAAAAACTGCTCTGAACCACATGTACCAGAACCGGGAAAATATTACATGCCATGGAAGAACAAAAGTCCAATTACAAAATGTACAAAGTGTGGTGCAAATGAATTTGTTGGTGAAGAAAGAACTTTTGATACGTGGATGGATTCAAGTGTATCACCACTTTTTGTTTCAAAGTATAAACGTGATAATGAATTTTTTAAAAAAACGTATCCTACAACATTAAGACCACAGTCAAAGGACATCGTAAGAACTTGGTTATACTACACTCTTTTAAGATGTGAACAGCTAACTGGCAAAGCTCCATGGTCTGAAGCATGGATAATGGGATACGGAGTTGATGAACACGGTACAAAGATGAGTAAAAGTAAAGGAAATGTGGTAGATCCCTTGCCAGTCATACAAAAATTTGGTGCTGATACTTTTAGATTCTGGAGTGCAAGTGAAATTAATCTTGGGTACGATTTTAGATGTTCTGAACAAAAAATTGAATCAACAAAAAAATTCCTCAGTAAACTGTGGAATGTTTCGAGATTTCTTTCTGGCTTTCCAGTTTTAAATACAGGAAAACCAAGTCCTGCTGACAAGTGGATTCTTTCTGAGCTTGACAAGGTCGTTGCAGAATGTATGAAAGGATATAATGAATACAATTTTTTCATTCCTGCTACTGCTCTTAGAGAATTTACTTGGAATCTTTTTGCAGCACATTATATAGAAATGATAAAGGGTCGTGCGTATGGAACAGGATTTTCAGAAGAAGAACGAGATGGTGCCATATACACACTTCACAAAGTTCTTTCTACCTTATTGCTTCTGCTTGCTCCAATAACCCCATTTATCACAGATTATCTGTGGCAGAATCTCTATTCAGATAAAACCATACATAGAGAAAGATTTCCAGAGAAAGGAAATTACGAAGACTGGACAGAATTCACAAAGGAAGTAGTAGAATTCAATTCCAATGTGTGGAACAAGAAAAAGGAACTAGAACTATCATTAAAAGATTCAGTTGATTTTGAAATTCCGTCAAACCTTTCACAGTTTACAAAAGATCTCAAAACGATGCACAACCTAAAATAGTTATTTTACAATCATCTAATCATTGAAAGCTGCTGTTATCAGAAAACATGGAGGGCCAGAAGTTTTATCATATGAAAACATACAAGATCCTAAACCAAAGAAAGGTCATGTAATTGTAAAGGTAAATTATTGTGCAGTAAACCACTTGGATATTTGGGTCAGAAATGGTCTTCCAGGTAGAAAAGTTTCTTTTCCACACATTTTGGGTTGTGATGTTTGTGGTACTTTGACTAGTGATTTTGGAAATTTCAAGAAAGGAGATAAAGTTGTTGTATGTCCTGCAATAAAAAGTAAAACTCCAAGAGTTTCATTTACAATCATAGGAGGATTTGGAGAATACAAAGGAGGATATGCAGAATTTATTCAAGTTCCTCAGCAAAACATTATTAAAAAACCAAGTTGGTTCTCCGATGCAGAAGCTTCGGCGCTTAATGTATCCTATCTTACTGCTTGGAATATGTTAGAAAGATCAAATTGTAAGAAAGGTAATACAATACTAATTTGGGGTGCAAATAGTGGGGTAGGATCTGCGGCCATACTTTTAGCTAAAGCAAAAGGAATCAATGTAATTACTGTAGTTTCAGATTCAAAAAAAGCTAGCTTGGCAAGGAAATTAGGTGCTGATTTCATCATAAACAGGAACAAATTAGATGTTATTACTGAGGTTCTCAGACATACCAAAAATTATGGAGTAGATGCGGTAATAGACCATGTAGGGGCAAAGACATGGCCTGTTAGTATTGAGGTTCTAAAAGTAGGGGGCAGAATGCTTGCATGCGGTACCACAACAGGAGCAGAAGCAACAATAAACATACGTACACTATATAGTAAAGAAGCTCAGATTATTGGAGCGTACCTTGGTTCAAAATCACAGCTTGTTTCTCTTCATAGATTTATGAAGCTAAAACAGATCAAACCAATAATCGATAGTACATTTAATTTGAAAGATGCAAAACAAGCACATAAAAAAATGGAGTCTAGTAATCAGTTTGGCAAGATCATTATTAAAATTTAGTTGACAAAATGTCTACAATCACATTTTAGTATAAGACATGTTTCTTGAGATCTAACGTGTTCATCCATTGAATGTTTGCATTTGATATTTTTGCAGATGCGACGCAATAGTTCTCTTTGCACTATTGTTTGAGCTATTTCATTTGCACTTTCTTTTGAATAACTCTTTTTGTCTATGTAATAGTGTACAATTCTGTTGTAGAGTGCGTTTGGATCAAATTTTTGTCTCAACATAACAATCACAAAAAAGAAGGAAATCTATGTAGACGGCATAGATTCCGATTCATGCTCGGAACTAGTCTTCTTTGGAATCTGGTAGTCTTCGTGTAGTACCATTCCGCTAAACAGCCCCATTATTGTTCCATAAAGTATGTGAAGCAGTAGTGCACCCCACATGATCAGATTGATGTTTTCTTTCAGTACAGTCGCTGCCATTCTTTCTTGGGCCGTTACTACGGACTGGCTTCCATCAATTATTGTGGAGTCAATTGTTGGTATCATAAGAAACAATGTGATTGGCATGAAAAATATCACATATACCTCCAGACCGGTGACACCGCCAGCAAAGATGCCCTTCCATATGCTTGTCAGATTAAGCACTCTATGTAGTGTGGAACATACACAAAACACCGCACCGATAGTTGCAGCAGTAAGCATGTGAGCCATAAAACCAAACACAATTGCGGGCATGCCATCCAATCCAACTGCAATACCTAACATCTGGTAGAATGTTCCTGGTGCAACGTTTAGCTTTGAGTCTATTCCAAACAACGACACAAAGAGGGCAAATCCACCAACAAGCCCTGCTACTGTTCCAACCTTTGCTTTTCCGAAAATCTCTTGGCGAGAGATTGGCTTCATATTCTATAATAGTCTTCAAAATATTTTAATCTAGTGTATTATTTTATGCTTGAGTTATACAGAAAATAAAATTAAACGAAATATTTAGATTATTTAACTGATTTTTATATAATAATTAGATTAATAGAATCTAATTATTATTGATTTTCTTTTAGAACGTTAAGCGCAGAACCAGCACGAAACCATTGGATCTGGAATTTGTTGTAAGAGTGATTAAGCATTATCTCTTCGTTTGTTCCATTTTCATGATGTATGATACATTTGATTGGCCTTCCTAGTTCCATATGATTTAATTCCACAAGACTAATTCTGTCTGTTTCTTTTATTTTCTCATAGTCGTCATAATTCGAAAATGTAAGAGCAAGTATGCCTTGCTTTTTCAAATTGGTTTCATGTATACGAGCAAAACTTTTTACAATAACAGCAGCACACCCCATGAATCTTGGTGACATGGCAGCATGTTCTCTACTGCTTCCTTCACCATAATTACGATCTCCAATAACTATCCATTTGATTTTTTTTTCTTTGTATTGCCTTGCAATATCAGGAAATGATTGCACATTTCCAGCAAGCATATTTTTGCCTTTCCCTACTTCATTGTCATAAGCATTAACTGCACCAAGAAACATGTTATCACTTAGCTTGTCAAGATGACCTCTATAAAATAACCAGGGACCAGCAGGAGATATGTGATCAGTGGTACATTTTCCTTTTACCTTTACCAATATTGGAAGTTTTACAAAATCATTTCCATCCCATTGTGGAAATGGTTCTAATTTTTGTAGTCTTTCACTATTTTTATTAATTATAACCTCAACAGAGTCAGGATCTTTTGAGGGCGAGACGTAGATGCCTTCAGTTTTTTGAAATCCTTTGCTAGGTACTTCTGGTGCCCTTTTTGGAGGTTCTAGTTTAAACTCAGAACCATCAGATGCAATTAGCGAATCTTTGAGTGGATTAAATGACAATCTTCCACCCAGAGCCAGCGCTGTGACTAATTCTGGACTACCTATGAAATTCATTGTTTCTCTTTTTCCGTCATTTCTTCCTGGAAAATTTCTATTATATGAAGTGACAATTGTGTTTGGTTCTCCTTTTTTAAGTTCGGGCCTATTCCATTGTCCTATACATGGTCCGCAGGCATTTGCAAGAACGGTTGCTCCAATAGATTTGAGGGAATCCATCTGACCATCTCGTTCGATGGTGGCTCTGATTTGTTCCGAGCCAGGAGTCACAAGAAGTGGGATCTTTGTTTTAATTCCTCGAGATTTTGCTTGTTCTGCCATACTTGCGGCACGTGACATATCTTCATAGGAAGAGTTTGTACAACTTCCTATCAATGCGACTGAAATGTTATCAAGATAATTGTTTTTTTTCACATCTTCTGCCATTTGTGAAATTGGCCTAGCAAGATCAGGAGTATGCGGACCTACTATGTGCGGTTCTAGTGTTGAAAGATCTATTCGGATTACTTGATCAAAATATTTTTCTGGTATCTGTTCAACTTCTGGATCTTCAATCAGTGAATTTTTGTATTTGTTTGCAAGATCTGCTAACATACCACGATTTGTAGCTCTAAGATATACTTCCATTCTTTTATCATATGGAAACACTGAACAGGTTGCACCAATTTCTGCACCCATATTTGTTATGGTAGCTTTACCTGTACAGCTTATTGATTCTGCACCAGGACCAAAATATTCAATGATAGAATTTGTTCCACCAGAAACGGTAAGTTTTGATGCAACATATAGTATGATGTCTTTTGGTGCAGTCCATCCATTTAGCTGGCCTGCTAAATAAATCCCGATGCGTTTTGGATAAAGAAGTTCCCATGGTAGACCTGCCATTGTTTCAGCTGCATCTAATCCACCAACACCGATTGCAAGCATTCCAAGACCACCTGCGTTAGGTGTATGAGAGTCAGTACCAATCATGAGACCTCCAGGAAAAGCATAGTTTTCAAGAACAACTTGGTGAATGATACCAGCTCCAGGCTTCCAAAAACCAATTCCATATTTCCTGCTTGCAGATTCTAAGAACTTGTATACCTCACTGTTTTCACTAATTGCTGCTTTGGTATCAGAATCTCCTTCTATTCTAGCTTGGATGAGGTGATCACAATGTACAGTAGTAGGAAGCACTGTTCTTTTTAATCCAGCCTGCATAAACTGTAGAATAGTTGTTTGACCGGTTACATCCTGTAACGCTACACGATCAGGACGTAGATAGATATAGCTTTTTCCAGGTTCAATATTCTTTGTATCTTCAATATCTTCAAAATGTCCTATCAGAATTTTCTCTGAGAGTGACAATGGTCGGTTTGTTATTTTTCTAAAATTTGCAATATTCTCTTCTGTTTTTTTGTAAACAGATAACACAATATCTGATGTAGTTTCTATTTGAACCATAATCATTATTAATATACTCTTGAATTTAATATAAATTCTCCTAGACAGTTTACAGAATTTTCTAGCATTCCAAAAATGATTATTGGTTTTCTTTAACTAGATTTATGAAGTATTTGTGTAGCGATAAATCACTTGTTAATTCTGGATGGAATGAGGTTCCAAGTATTTTTCCTTGTTTTACTGCAATAATTTTTTCGTTAAATTTTGATACGATATCTACATTCTTTCCAGTTTCAACTATTGATGGTGCACGAATAAACACTCCATGGAATTTTGGAATTCCTATCTTTTCCATTGATATTTCTGATTCAAAAGAATCACGTTGTCTCCCAAAAGTATTTCTTTCAATTTTTACATCCAATAGATCCAAAAGAGGTTGGTCCATATCACCCACCACTCGTTCCTTTACTCTTTTTGAAAGCAATATCATACCTGCACAGATTCCAAGAACTGGCATGCCTGATTCAATTTTTTCTTTGATCTGTTTTAGAGAACCGTTTACAAGAGAGAGTTGTCCTATTACAGTACTTTCTCCTCCTGGA
>DATEAJ010000051.1:0-13245 GCA_035288445.1 Nitrosopumilaceae archaeon | reverse complement strand
TCTGCTAGTCAGTTTTAATTTCTTCCATAAATCACTTTGAAGCATACCTTCATCACCACGTTCTGCAACAATATTACAAACTCGTGTTGTGAGTTTTTCCATATCAAGGCCTTCGATCTGAAAGTTTTCAATTTCTGATTCGTCAAATTCTTCCTCTAATTCTTCTTCTGCCTTCTTTTTAGAAGATGGTTTCTTTACAATGACTGGTTTTTTTTCTACAATCTTTTTCTTTGCAATAGCTGGTTTCTTTACAATAGCTGGTTTCTTTACAATAGCTGGTTTCTTTACAATAGCTGGTTTTTTTTCTACAACCTTTTTCTTTTCAACAGCTTCTTTTGCTGTTTTTTTTATTGGTTTTTTATCCTTCTTTTTAGCCATAACGATCTCTTAACAATAATCTAAATACGCGCTCAAAGTAATATATAACATAGCATTGGGTTTATTGAACTCTGAATTTGGACGTTGTAGTAATGGTCTTTTTGTAGTCATTGTCGTTCATTTCAACCACCATTTCATATTCTCCTGCTTTGTCAATTTTTTCAGAAAAAGTATCATCTATAGGAAGCGCTAACTTGTTTGTAGAAAAGCACTGTGAAAAAAAGCCATTTTGTGCTACTACTTGTTTTGGTGATGTTTTGGTATCATAAATTGTAATATATAGATCACCGCAGTCAAAATCAGAATTATTGACTATGACTTTAATCTCTATAGTGGCAGAAACAGAATATTGATTTAGCAAGCCTTGAATCTTGAGATCTTCAATTACTGGTGGTGTTGGTGTGAAAATATTTTCAAATGGCCACATGTTAAGTTCTCTGTCAGGTTGTGTTAAAACTCCAGACAAAACAAATGCACCAAAAGCCATTCCCATTATAACTGGAAAAAGAAAAACAAGCAAAGCTGTGTTTTGCACTGCCATTTTGTTATGTAACAATCTCATTCCTTTATATCTATTTAGTCAAAAAGTCATGTCATTCTTACAGATGATTTTGTCGAATAAGTTAAATCGAGGACAGCCAAATAGCCCGCTAGATGCGACTTAGAAAGTTTAGAGTTCGTGCTTTTAGATGCATTCATGATTCTGGTGAGATCAAGGTTGGAGACCTAGCTTCATTTATTGGTAGAAATGAAAGCGGAAAAACCACAATACTTGAAGCTCTTACTCTGCTTAACAAAGATACAAAAGTATCTGAACTTGATTTGTGTGACGAAATGTCAGAAGAATTAAAATCTGAAACGATAATAGTGGAGGGCGAGTTTGAACTTGGTGAAAAAGAAATAAAATTAATTCAAGAAAGATTCCCAAATTTAGACGATATTAAAAAAATTAGACTCTATCGTACTCAAAAGAGCCCTAAAGTACAGTATGATTTTGGCGATGTAAAGATAAGCGAAGACGCAAACAAGAGAATTAATTCGTGGGAAAACTTTGTAGAAAAGATTCAAGACTTTGTATCTTCGATTCCCCATCCCCTGCGCATAAAACTAGATACAAAATTCCTAGAAGGAAATGCCCCAAGAACAAGAGATGTTTTTAACAATATGATGGCGGAATTTAACAATCAAATTTACTTGATAGCATCACATGAAAAACAGGTAATTTCTGACTGGGACAATATACACCAAAATCTCGACCATACGTATGATAGTCTTCTCATAGGCACAAGCGAACGCTCAGCCCTTGAAAATTTTGTAGAAGAGAAGATACACCCTAGATTTGTCTATTTTTCAGACTATAAGAAAATTTTAGGAAACATTGACCTCGATGAATTTTTGAAAGAATCCAAGGGAATAAGACCAAAAGGGTTAGAGTATATTGAAGAGTTTGACAAGGCTGAAACTGTAAAGAATTTATTTTATTTGGCAGAGTTAGACACGAATAAACTTGAGGAAGTACACAAGAGTCCTTCAAGACTGATAAAACTTTTGCACACTGCAAGTAGAAAGTTAACTGACAGACTCAATCCAGCATGGAAAGGTGATCCAATTCATGTAGAATTAAGATATAATCCTTCAAACATCCTCAGTGTTGTAATTTCAGATGTTCATAAAGACGGTACTGTTACAAACACTGGTCTTTTGAATCGAAGAGCTGAGGGATTCAAATGGACCTTTTCGTTTATAGTAAACTTTGCAGCTGAGACACAAAGATCTGAATTAAAAGAAGCAATATTACTTTTGGACGAACCTGCACGAAACTTGCACCCTACTCAACAACGCGGAATTTCAGATTTATTAAAAGGTCTAGCTGGTTCTAATCAAATTCTGTATGCTACGCATTCACCATTTATGATATTTGATTATACCCCAGGAAACCTGCTTGTTGTCGAGCTTGATAAAAGAAAACACCTCAGTCACATCTATTATGATTATTGGAATGCAGATGATTCTACACTAATCCCAATCCTATATGGTCTTTCTAGAGGCCTTGTTGAATCAATTCCAGACAGAGAAATTGGTGTTAATTCAAGACCAGTAATTATTGTAGAAACAATGGTTGATTCAATATATCTAAATGCATTTGACAAATTCCTAAAAGATCCAAATCTATCAATGAATCCACTTAATATAGTTCCTGCATATAACAAGAATTCCGTTCTACCGCTTTCAATATTTTATAAAAATCATGGTTACAACACATTTGTCCTCCTAGAAAATACAGAATTGTCACACCAAATTTCTGCACAGCTACAGGCAAATGGCTTCAAATCTGTACAGATAATATTTTTCGAGTTTGGTGGACAGCCAAAACAAGCAATAGAAGATTTCATGGTTGTTGAAGATTATCTGTATGCAGTAAACCAAACTTATGAGATCAAGCTAAGAAAAGAGGGATACCGGAACCTGACTCCTGATGACATTTCTGCAAAAGGCAAAAAGAGCATTTTAGATAATCTAAATGAGATCTGGAAGGAAAACCAACATTTGGGATGGGAGAAATTTGAACCAGAAGAGATTTGCAGATACATGTCTCAAAAAATTGCATTAGGCGAGGCAGATTTTATCTCAGATAAAACAAAAGATCAGTTCAGAACAATATTTAGATTGATTGCAGAAAGAATAAGACAGAACCAAAATATTGTCACTGAGACAACGCTTAACAGTCTAAAATAAATCCGAATTTCCACAACGTCCTTGAATTAGTACTTTACTCACAATTGATACTACTCAAAAATCAATAAAAATGAAAATTTGTATCATAGATACTTAAGATTTAATTTGGAGAACGGTTTTGTTTTGTTATTGAAAGATAGGCTCGTTAAAGGTATGATTATTGCGATATTGCTTGTTTCGGCTTTGTTTTTTATGGTTAGCCTTCCAAAAATTAGTGCTGCAGCTGAACTAGTAACAGTAACAGCTACAAATCATGATCAAGTGACAGTTGTAGAGTACAAAAATAATGAAGAAAATATTTTTGATATTACATCAGTAGTTTTGAAAGTTGATGATGGTGGAAATTTCAAGTCATTTAAAACAGAGAGAGGATGGATTGGCAAAAAAACCGATGCAGATACAATAACGTTTACTTCGACAATACCAGTCAAACCAGGACAGAGTGTAAAATTTGGAGTAAAAACCGACAAATCAAACCCAGTTTTTAACTGGAAGGCATTCGACAAGGAAGGCGATGAAATAGGTTCAGGTGGAAGAATTACAACAACACCTCAAGATAAAATACCGGGTAAAACAGAAACGCCTACAATTGGCGGTGGGATAACCGAACACTCTACTTTTAAGATCATTCCTGATACGCCACGCGTTGGTTCTACTTTGCGTATCATTGGAGAGAATTTTGCTCCAAGAGAAAAGCTTGATTTTTACATAAATGATTTAAAACTTGAATCTTTTGTCAGTGATGGAGAAGGAAACTTTATCGTAAGCACAAAGATTCCTAAGAATCTATTATCTGATAGAGCAGATTTCATAATCAAGGATCAAAGTGGTCACCAAAAATCAGTGAGTTTGAGAATACAAGAAGTCTCAAGTAGAATCACAGAAGGTATTGAGTTAACAGTAAATGCTGACTCCGTGTTTCATAGAGGTGAAGAAAAAATCATTTCAGGTACAGCTGAATCAGGCAGTACTTTGACTATTTCAATCTCAGATACAAACGGCCAAGTTCTAACAACATATACAGTAAAAGCTGATGGCTCTGGTAACTATTCTACACCACATCGAATTCCTTCTGATAGAGAGTTTGGAGAATATACTATAACCATTACAGATGGAAAAGACACCGTTGTTCGCAAATATGTTTTAGAAACAACACAAAAGATCAATTTGGCACCGTTAAAAGAGAAATATGATCCAAGTGAAACTGTAATAATCAATGGTACTGCCATTGCAGATAAAGAAATTGAATTAATATTACGTGATCCAGTTGGTATGGAGATCCATTCAGAGAATAGAATGGTAGGAGCTAATGGTACCCTGACTTTTAATTATAAATTAGCTCCAGCAATAAGAGAAGGTACGTATGTGCTGTTTGCAACACAAGAAGCAGAGTTTGCCACAGTGTTATTTGGAGTAGGTCAACTTCCATCACCGCCCTTGATAGCAACTATGGATTCATTAAACTACAAAACATCAGAAAAACCCAAGATCAACATAATAGGACCACCTTCAGCAACAGTCAGTTTAATTATAATTGATCCATCTGACAAACAGAAATTTGCAGATAGTTTTTCGCTAGGAATTGACGGATATAATACGTACACCTTCAATCTTACTGGTTATACATCTGGCATCTATACAGCGGTAATTAGCAGAGGAAACGTGCATGCTGAAAACAAATTCTCTGTTGGTTTACAGACTAGTACTGGAAAGGTAACTCTTAGAACTCTACAAGAAACATATCATCCTGGCGATCCCATTTTATTGATAGGCGATTCTAATCCTAATGTCATCATCACCGTAAGTCTAACTGATCCTAATGGCATTAAGGTAAAAACTCAAGATGTGTTTACTGACAAAAAAGGAACCTATTCGTCATCGGTTTTCAGGATTCCATCTAATGCTCAATCTGGAGTTTGGAAGATTGAAGCAGGAAGTGGTATAAACCATGTAAGTAAGGATCTAACAGTAACACAAAGTACTGAGGGAGTCATTACAATTCTTTTAGACAAAAGTAGTTACAAGATAGATGAGATAGTACAAATCAAAGGCAGTGGAGTAAGCGCATCTCATACTATAGTGATAAAGATTTTGAAAGACCAGACGGAAATTACAAAGCTTAGTATCGTATCTACTGGAATTGGAACCTATGGCACTATTTGGAAAATCCCGACTAATCTAAGCCCTGGGACATATACAATAAAAGTTGTAGACGAGCCAAAGAGTGCAGAAACAACCCTTACAGTGCAATGATCGGTTAGAAAATCATAACAGAAGTTTGTATCAAAACACTTATTATTTGAGCATGAAAAAATTGGCTGATGACTGACATAAGCCAGCTGAATAAGCCACAGAATAGACTTGAACCAGTAGAAGGTACAATTGAAAGCATCAGTGAACCAAGGACTGTAAACCTGAAAACAGGCGGACAGGCACAAGTTGCAGATGCAATCCTAAAGGATGACACTGGTCAGATAAAACTCACGTTATGGGATGCCCAGATCAAAATGGTAAAACCAGGCTCCAAAATAAGAGTAGAAAATGGATACATTACAAGCTTCAAAGGAGAAAATTCCCTTAATGTGGGAAAATATGGCAAGCTGAATGTAATCGAGTTTTAAACTTTAGATAATTTTTCTCTAATTAGCTAATATATCCAAGTTTTTTATCTTGAGATGGTAGCGGCAATTGTTCTGTGGACTGTCGTTGCCCCATTTGTTCTTCTACTGTTTTAATTAATTGATCCGTATCTTGTGCTTTTTTGATAAGAGTGGTCATATCTAATTTTAATCCCAATATTTTTGAAAGAATTTCAAGAATTGCTTTTGATGCTTTTGCATCAACAACATATCCTGATGTTTCACCAAGCAAACAAACTCCTGTTATTCCTCTAGTTTTTCCTGCACCAATCACCAATCCATTCATCCCAGTAATGCTGCCCCCATTCATTGTAAAGATTCCTTGTTTTGAAAATTCTTTTATTATTTGTAGTGAGGTGCTAGTTCCGTAAACTTTAGGATTTTTTGAAAAAGTACCAGTAATGAAAGCTGCAAGTGTGTAAATGTTTTTTACACCAAGTTTTTCGCAAATTCCTATAATTTCTTCTGCCATTGCATATTCACTTTCTGGAGTAACTGGCTGTGCATCTCCAGTAAGCAATACAATATCATCGGGTTTGTTTTTGCAATAATACAATGTATTTTTCATCAAATCTATTGTACCATCATCTTGTATAGAGACTTGTGGTGGAAATGATGAAGAAAATATGTTTGCAAACTGTACTCCCTTGAGTTCTTCTATCAAATAATCAACTGCAATCTTTCCTACATAGCCACTTCCTGGCAATCCACAAATAAGATGCGGGTTTTTTAGTTTAGGCATTTCAGAAATTTCAACAATAATTTTCGATTGAGATGACATAAATTTCTAAGTAAATCTATTCCATATTAATGAAGCGTAGAATCCTATCTTCTAGATTTTGATTTTACTTTTCGTTTTGCCTTTCTTGTTTTTGCTTTATGTTTTACTTTTGATTTGTGTTTTTTTGCTTTTCTTGTTTTTGTCTTTGATCTTTTCGTTGTTTTAGATTTTTTTATTGCTTTTGTCTTTCGTTTTGCCTTTGATTTTCGTTTTATCTTTTTCTTAGTTTTTCTTTTTGCTTTTCTTTTTTTAGCTTGTAAAATTGCAAGTCTTTCAGTAATTTTAATAAGATTACGTTTTGCTTGTTCTTCTTGTTTCATTTTTGATTTAACCTGCGAACGTAATAGTTCTTCTGCTTTGACACTTGATTTGAACTGTTCTAAAAGCATGGGTTTTGTATGTGCATGTGTTCTTATTTGTAAGTCAATTTTTGATTTTGATTTTGTCACATCTTCAATTTGTTTTGCAAGTCTTTCTTCTGCTGCGTTTCTCTGTTTTATTTCAGAATGTAATTCGGCAATCTTTTGATCTATGGATTTCATTTTCTCAGAAATACGTGTCTTATCATCTGGAGAGATGGTAAACTCCATTTCTTGTGCGATTCGCTCCTTTTCTTCTTCATCAAGTTTAAGTCGGCCTTCTGCAGCTGCTTTTAATCTTTGAACACTATCTCTTTGAGCTGTATACTGATTAAGAAGCTGAGAGATTTCTTCTTTTTTTGTAAGAGATGTATCTTTTTTCTTTTCAAGAGAAGAGAGCCCTGAAGAAGATTTGCGTTTTAACGATAGAGTAGAATGAAGCTTATTTTCACTTTTTCTCCTGCTTTTTGTTGCCTCCATTTTCTTGTTTTTATATGACTTTACAAGTTTTGAGAGAGATGCCATAATGTCATAGAGAGATTTTGTACTCGATTAAGTTTTTGCTATGATCAGGAATTGACATAAAAGTTAATATTTTTCACATCTTTTGTGATTTTTAACAAATTTTCAAATGCGCTATTCTTTCAAACTAATAGATTTTATTTGGTAATGTTAAAGAATTGACATTGGATTTTCACCCATCCCAGCTGCCAATACTAAAAACTTTTGAGATTAATGATGAATCACAAGTATCTGACGCTGCGTCAGAAATGATCAAGTTGGGGTTTTCAAATCAAAAAAGTGCATTTAAAGTGTTGATGACAAATGAAAAAGAACTTGCTAAGAAAATTGGATTTTTAATAGTGAATGAAATTAATTTTGGACTACGTAAAACGAAACAGGAACGAGATGTGATGTACTGGGTATATCATCATGATAAATCTCGTTATACCATGGTGTTAATAAGTTCCAAAGTTTCTCATGAATTAGGTTTCTGATTTTTCAAAAATAAGATGTAGTTTGAGTTTTTTTGATATTATGCCCGCAACTAATACTCCAAGTATGACACCGCCTATTACATCGGTGGGATAGTGTTGCAATACGTAAACTCTGCTAATAGATACCAAAAGGGGATACATCCATAACAGATAGCACCCTCTTGGAAATCTCCTAGATAATGCAATTCCAATCACTAACGCAAACGTGGCTGTTCTTGTAGCATGACCTGCCGGAAACGAAAATGTTCCAGATCCAAAAAATGAAAATGTATCTTTTTCAAGTGGGATAGGAAATGGATCTCCTTTAAAATCTAGATGTGGTCTCTCTTGACCAACAGATTCTTTTATGTATGCCGAGACAATAGTTCCTGCCAAAACTGATAGGATTAGTATCAGTCCCAATCGCCTAGTGCGTTTCTTGATAAACAGTCCCAGACTGAAAATAATGATGTAAAACAGACTGCCAATCTCTGTGAAGATTTGCATTATAAGATCTAGAGAAGGTTTTCCTCCAATTGATTGAGCATAGTTAATGGCAGCGTCATCCATCGGTTTTGTAATTTTTGTATATACAAGAATTGTTATGATGATAAAAATTATCATAAGTAAAAAAAACTTCCTTGAACGTATGTCAAAAGCCCATTGTTGCATCTATTTACACCATAACCATTTTTTCATATCCGTCTATAATTGATCTCTAAATTTCTCTGTATTAAATAACATCTTATCAAAATTTAGGTAATATGAAAGAATAAACAATGAATAACATAGATAGAAGATCCAGCTATTGACTTACCAGGCCATCTGTAGAGATCTCGTGCACGGGTGTGAATTTAAAATTAGAATTTGAAATAGAGATAGTTCAAAAAGTGAAAAAGCATATGGAAGAAGCACAGGGATAGATATGCCAAAAGAGTAGATTATGCAGATGAGTAAACTGTAAGGATCAAGATAAAAATTAGATCCATATAGCAGACTAAAAGATTTTAACCATACCAAAGGATAGGATCGCCGTGAGACTTCTTACACTTGACGATTTAGAGACTACGGGAAAAACTGTTTTTCTTCGTGTGGATATGAATTGCCCCATAGATCCCAAGACAATGGAAATAATTGAAACAAGCAGGATACGTGAATCCACTGAATCATTAAGAGATCTTGAGGGGGCAAAAGTTGTCATAGCTTCACACCAAGGAAGAGTCGGAAACAAAGACTACACAGGAATGGAAAAACATGCAAAAGTGCTTGAAAAAATTCTTGATCACCCGATAAAGTATGTCGAAGATGTAATTGGTTCTGATGCTCAAAGAGAAATAAAAAAAATGAAGGACGGAGAGATACTTTTGCTTGATAATCTAAGACTGTGTGCTGAAGAAAATTATGAGTTTACCCCTGCTGAAGCGTCCAAGACTATAATGGTAAGCAGGCTTTCCAAGCTTTTTGATCTATGTGTATTGGACTCTTTTCCAAGTTCGCATAGATCGCATCCTTCCATAGTAGGATTTTCACATGTTTTACCTGCCTGTGCAGGAAGATTGGTTGAACGGGAAGTACGTAAGCTTGATGAGATAATGACTGTTGCAAAAGCTCCGCATGTTATAGTACTAGGAGGCTCAAAAGTCATGGATAGGCTGGAGGCTATAAAGACATTAATTCAAAGTGGAAGGGCAGATCAGGTCTTACTTACTGGAGTTATTGCAAATGTATTCATGCGAGCACAAGGCAGAATAAAATTCCCACTAGACATAAAAAGAGAAGAAGAGGTCATCTCAAAAGCTCATTCACTTATTGGTGAGTATCCTGATGTCTTTTCAACACCTGTTGATATTGCCATAGAAAGAAATGGAAAAAGGGTAGAGATGGATGTCAGAGAGATCGGTAAAGGTGACAAGATATTAGATCTTGGACCAAATACAGTCGAACATTACATGAAATCAATACGTGGTGCAGGAACAGTCTTTATCAGTGGTCCAGCGGGATTTTTTGAAAACGATAATTTCAAGTTTGGAACAGAGAGTCTTCTTCGTGGTGTTGCGGATTCTTTTGCTACAACTATTGTTAGTGGGGGTCATCTTACTGCAGCGCTAAAAAGATACGGCCTTACGGAAAAGATACATCATATAAGTACAGCAGGTGGAGCACTGGTATTGTATTTGACAGGAGTAAAGCTTCCAATGATCCAGTCTCTTGAAGAGGCTGCACAACGATACAGATCTAAATAGATGCCTTACAAGAGGGACAGATTCTTTCTTCTAGTTTACCAATATGAATTTCGTTATTACATGAATTACAATTTGTTTTTTCTACTTCCCCAAAGAGTTTGAACCATTGCGTTGTAAAGTTCTGTGCTATAGGCCTGAGAAATCCATCTTGGTGCAATTTATCAAAAAACGGTTTCATATCATCTATTGTTAAAGATTTAGCCATATCCTGAGTTTTTAATATTTCAAAAATTTCGTCATTTGTGAATCGCAGACTAGTATCATTGAACTTGTCAAAGACGATCTTTCTTATTTGTAAGAGAATCGGGGTAGAAAGCACATTTGACAATTCAGAACAAACCAGATGCTTCTTCTTTTATTTTATCAGCTGATGTAGCATCGTTTAGCTTTTCTGATAGATATGAGTAGATTCCGTATTTGAGTACCTTTAGTGAAAGAAGCGCACATTTTATCCTAGCAGGACCAAGATCTGGCAGACCGAGGTTTTCAAGGATTTCTTCTTTTGTTAGTTTTTTAACATATTCAAAATCTTTCCCCATTATTAATTCCGTAAGCATTGATGCACTTGCTTGACTTATTGCACATCCTTTGCCTGTGAATTTTACATCAGAGACTTTGTTATCTTTTAGATTAATGTGCATCTCTAGCTCATCACCACACAAAGGATTACTGTCCCGTTTTGATATGTCTGGATTGTCTATTTTACCATAGTTTCTTGGATTTCTATAATAATCTAGTATGATTTCTCGGTAAATGTCAGCACTACTCAAATTCTAAACAGCTCTCTTGCTCGATTAAGTGATCTGATAAAAACATCAACCTCCTCTTTTGTATTATAGATATAAAAGCTTGCGCGAGATGTTGCAGAAACATCTAATCTCTCCATCAAGACTTGAGCACAGTGATGCCCAGAACGTATTGCAACACCATCTTCATCTATTATTGTTGCAAGATCATGTGGATGTATGTCACCTAGATTAAATGAAATAACTCCACCCCTCTTTTTCATATCAGAGGTACCGTATAGTTTGATTCCTTTGATTGTAGACATTTTTTCCAAGGCATATTTTGTCAATTCAATTTCGTGTTCTCTTACTTTATCCATACCTATATTTTCCAGATAATCTAAAGCTGCTGAAAATCCTATGACATCTGCAATGTTGGGAGTTCCAGCTTCAAATTTGTACGGTAGATCATTCCATGTTGTCTCATATTTGTGAACTTCTCTTATCATATCACCGCCGCCGTTGAATGGTTGCATGTTTTCTAGTATCTCTTTTCGTGCCCAAAGAACTCCTACACCTGTAGGTCCGAGCATCTTATGCGCTGAAAATGCAAAAAAATCACAATCTAATTTTTGTACATCAACTTTCATGTGTGGAACTGATTGTGCTGCATCAACTAGCACTTTGACTCCTTTTTTATGACACTGCCTGATTATTTCTTCTGCATTAGTGATAGTGCCAAGAACATTTGACACGTGGCTGAATGTAACAAGTTTTACTCGCCCTGTGTTAAGATAGTCATCAAGTTGATCAAGTATTAATTCTCCATTATCATCTACTCCAATGTATTCTAGTTTTGCCTCTTTTTCCTTTGTCAATAGTTGCCATGGCACAATGTTACTATGATGTTCATATTCCGTAGTTACAACAATGTCATCTTTCTGGACATTTTGTCTCCCCCAAGAATATGCAATCAAGTTTATTGCTTCTGTGGTTCCTCGCACAAAGATAAGTTCTTCACGATTTTTAGAATTAATAAATTTCGCAACTTTATCTCTAGTAAGTTCGTAGGCGGCTGTTGCCTCTTCTGCAAGCTGATGTACTGCTCTGTGAATATTTGAATTGTAATTAAGATAGTAATTATGAATCGAGTCTATTACTTGAATTGGTTTTTGCGTTGTAGCCGCATTATCAAAATATACAAGAGGTTTGTTGTTGTGAACTTTACGTTGTAAAATTGGAAAATCTCTTCGAATGGTTTCAATATTTATTGTGCTGGTTTGCAAGATTTAAACTACCTCAACATAGATTTCATTTTGTTCTATTTTAACATTGTAGGTTCTAAGCGGTTTTTCGGCTGGAGCATTTTGTGGCATTCCAGTTTCAAGATTAAAAATTGAGAGATGTAGAGGACAAGTAATACCTTCCTCAGTTAGAATTCCATTAGAAAGATCAGCTTCTGCATGTGTACAAATTCTATCAGTTGCATAGATTGTACCCTTAAAATTAGTCAAGAGAAGTTTCTTGTCATGATAATCAAAACTAAACAATTCTCCTTTTCCAAGTTTTTGAATACCACATGCCTTTACCCATTCTGACAAAATACTTACCTGTATTTGTAGTGACTTTCAAAGATGTCAGTTTCACGATATCTTGTTTCTTCTACTTCAAGTATTGCCTTTAGTTTTTCATCTGTTTTTATGGTAAGATCACGGCCAAGCCATTTGGAGTCTATTAGATAATTTATCCAAGCTCTTATCTGGTAGGACATCTTTCTTGAGAGTGGTTCAAGGAATCCTTCTACAATGATCTTTTGAGCTTCTGATCTATCAAGACATCGGGAAGCGAGATAGAACATTTGTTCATCATCAAGTTGTGCAACTGATGCAGCGTGTGTTGCTTTTACATCGTTAGTAAATATCTCAAGTCCAGGTATAGAATCGGATTTGGCACCTTTGTCAAGCAAGATAGAATGTCCTGCCAAATATGATTCTGCATGATGAGCGTGTTCTTCAATTCGTATCATTCCCTTGAACAGAGATTTTGATGTGTCTTTTAGAACAGACTTTTCTAGAACCCTGCCAGTAGTAGATGGCGCCATATGAATAAGGTTTGATGTAATATCAAATGATTGATTTTTGTTCCCAAAGACAACTTCAGTATCATTTGCAGTAGCACCGATTTCTTTTAGATAATTGTCAATTTTGTATCTTGAAAGCTGTGCTCCAAATAATCCTAGATACCAATTCATTCTAGCATCACGTGCGATGTTTCCTACTCTTGTGGAAAAGTTAATTGCGTTTTGAGCCATGGCCTGTAGTGTAACAATGTCAAGTTCACCATTTTGTTGTGCGCTGACATCTAATAGTTCAAGATACGCCTGTTGTTTTGTGTTATTTGGTGCATA
>DATEAJ010000050.1:0-8097 GCA_035288445.1 Nitrosopumilaceae archaeon | reverse complement strand
AATTAAGCTAGAAATAAGAAATTTTGAGAATCGTAACAAAGAATTGTCTATACAGGAAAGTGGTCAGACTTGAACGACTATGACATGAAATCAATTCGTTGCTGCAAGTGTGACAAGTTCATAGGAGAACTTGATTATGATGCAGTAGTTACACTTCCAAAATGTGGACGTTGTGCTAACCCCTTACCAGAAGGCGATGATAAAGTCCTATACATAGTAAACAAATACAACAAAAATCCACAAAGTTTAACACCATCGTTGGATAGCACGGTCTAGATCTAAAGATGAATTCAAGCTCATGCAATAAAGAAGACTTCTTGATAGCAAAACAATGTATAAAATGCCACAAAAATGTCCTTATCAGGAAAGAAGAATACCTCTGCGAAACATGCAAGAAAGTTTTAATTCAGATTGGAATGCCAATCTTGCTTAGTAAATCCACAGGTTAACGCCCGGTTGTTAGGAATTTGGATCACTCTATTTAAAATAAAAAGAGAGCAATCAGTCCGCAACATAAATTAACACTGCCAGACCAGATTTGATAAAAGGTTAGATTATGGATACAGAACTTGGCACTTGGCGTAGAAGCATTTACTCAAACCAGATTGATTCCTCAATGGATGGAAGAGAAGTAACTGTGATGGGGTGGGTTTCAAGTGTCAGGGATCATGGAAACCTAGTGTTTATGATGTTAAATGACAAAGAAGGAGAAATCCAGATTACGGCAAAAGCAGGTTCATGTCCTGATGAAATAAAACAAGCGATTGTGAAATTAAAAGAACAATCCAGCGTTGGAATAAAGGGTGTAATCAAACCATCTCCAAAAGCACCGCATGGAGTAGAGATCGTGCCAAAAGAAATGCGAATCTTTTCACAGGTAGAAAAAATTGCTCCCTTTACATCCCAAACAAAAGTAGTTCCAAACATTGACACTAGACTTGAGATAAGGGCAGTTGATTTACGACGAAGTGTTTTGCAACATGTATTCAAAATACGCAGTCTAGTTCTAAAATCGATTCGAGACTATCTATATGAGAAAGAGTTTGTTGAGGTAAATACTCCAAAAATGATTGCTACTGCAACAGAAGGTGGGGCTGCATTATTTCCTATATTTTACTATAACAAAGAAGCATTTCTTGCGCAGAGTCCTCAGCTTTACAAAGAACAGCTTACCATGAGTTTCGAAAAAGTATTTGAAATTGGGCCAATCTTTAGAGCAGAACCCTCTAGAACAAACAGACACTTGTCAGAAGCAATATCGATAGACTTGGAAGAGGCGTTCGCAGATTATAACGACATCATGAAACACATTGAAAACATTATCAAAAGATCCGTCAAGACAGTAAAAGAATTTCATTCAAAATCAGATTCTGGTTTGGAACTAAATGTTCCCGAAATCCCGGAATCAATCCCGCAGTATGCATATTCTGAATTAGTTGATAAGATGCAAAAAGCTGGAGCAAAAATAGAGTGGGGTGACGATCTCTATCCATCAAATCTAAAAAAAATTAACTTGACTGGATTTTATTTCATAAAAGACTGGCCATTGAGTCCAAAACCATTTTATGTAAAAGCAAAAGCAGGTGATCAAAAAATATCTGAATCATTTGATCTTATGTTTGGAGATTTGGAGCTGTCATCTGGCAGTACAAGAA
The DNA here is from genome assembly GCA_035288445.1 of Nitrosopumilaceae archaeon. Lineage (GTDB taxonomy): Archaea > Thermoproteota > Nitrososphaeria > Nitrososphaerales > Nitrosopumilaceae > UBA8516. Next base: position 6,442 of record DATEAJ010000050.1, on the reverse strand, counting down.
TTGAAAAAAGAAACGAACTTGAGGAAAGAATGAAAAACAAGGGCTTTAAGATTGAAGCATTCGATTATCATCTTAAAGTGTTTGATTATGGCGTTCCGCCTCATGCAGGGTGTGGAATGGGTCTTGAAAGACTAATGATGGCTCTCACAGGTACAGAAAACATCAGAGATGTAACATTTTATCCAAGAGACGTAGATAGGCTGACTCCGTAGGAGAGAAAATGGTAAAAAGAGAAGAAATTGTACACGCTGCAAACCTCATAAAGATTGATCTGGAAGATCACGAAAAATACATTGAACAGGTAGAGAAGATTCTCAATTATTTTGATATTCTGGATAAAGCCAGCGCAGAATCTGAATCATTTGTAACACAAGAAATGTCTCTTGATAAACTAAGAGATGACAAGTATGTGCCATTTGATGAAAACCTAATAACGCAATTAAAAAACTACAAAGGAACTTTTGTTAAAGCTCCAAAGATGGTATAAAATGAATCTTGGAATAACTGCAACTCAGTATCTTGAACAGGTAAAAAATGGAAGTCTTACCGTTGAAGAATTTATGGCAAAAACCATGGAGCGAATAAAAAAAGTAGAAGGCAGTATTCATGCATACATTTCATTAAATGATGATGCAATATCGCAAGCTAAACAGATTGACAAGAAACTAAAAGCAAAAGAAAAAGTTGGTTCATGTTTTGGAATGCCAATCTCGATCAAAGATAACATTTGCACAAAAGGAATGAAAACAACATGCGCATCTAAAATGCTTGAAAACTTTGTAGCACCATATGATGCCACAGTTGTGTCTAATCTAAAGTCACAAGATGCGATAATCACAGGAAAAACAAACCTTGACGAATTTGCTATGGGAATATCTACTGAATTTAGTTATTTTGGACCTAGTAGAAATCCATGGAATACTGATTATGTACCAGGTGGTTCATCAGGTGGAAGTGCTGTCTCAGTCAGCGCGTTAGAGTGTATTGCATCACTTGGTTCTGATACAGGAGGTTCTGTGAGAAATCCTGCCAGTTTCTGTTCAGTAGTAGGATTGAAGCCAACGTATGGGTTGGTAAGCAGGTACGGCCTCATTTCGTATGCAAACAGCATAGAACAAGTAGGTCCTATAGCACGAACTGTTGAAGATGCCGCATTTATTTTGAATATAGTTTCAGGAATTGATACACATGATAATACTACAATCGATAAAGGAAAGACGGATTATGCAAAAGATCTTGATGCAGGAATAGATGGAAAACGAATTGGCATAATTTCAGAAATGATTGGAGAAGGAGTAGATAAGCAAGTAGCATCTGCTACAAGTAAAGCAATATCAAAACTCCAAAGTCTTGGAGCAAAATGCAGTGAAGTATCACTTGATTCTATAAAATATTCTGTTGCTACATACTATACCATTGCTGCTACAGAAGCAGGAAGTAACCTTGCAAGATATGACAACATTAGATATGGATTTGACTTTGATGTAGAAGGATACGAGTTTAATGCATACATATCAAAGGCAAGAAAAAACTTTGGACCTGAAGTTACACGAAGGATGATTCTCGGATCTTTTGTACCGTCAGCTGGATATTTAGGAAAATATTTCCTTAAAGCACTAAAGGTAAGGAGCAAGATAAAATCTGAAATTGACCAGGCATTCAAAAAGTTTGATCTTCTTTTTGCACCGACTGTGCCAGTCTTGCCATTTAAGATAGGTGAAAAAATTGATGATCCTTTATCGCTTTACCTCCTTGATATCAACACTATAGTGGCAAATCTCTCAGGGATTCCTGCAATATCAATTCCATATGAAATTGCACAAGGTCTTCCTATAGGAATGCAGTTGTTTGCTAATTCGATGCAAGAAAAAACATTATTACAAGCTGCCCATGCATTGGAAAAAACAACAAACCTTCCAGGAGTGCCGATTTGACAAAGATAGGACTTGAAATTCACTGTCAGTTAACAAAGCTTGAGAGCAAGCTATTCTGTTCATGCAAGGCAGATTATCGAAGCTTTGAAACTAACAGAAACATATGTCCTGTTTGTATTGGACTGCCAGGTTCCTTGCCTTTGCTTAACAAAAAAGCTGTAGAAAAAGCAGCAATGATAGCAATGGCATTAGGATGCAAAACTCCGCAAAAAATTGCATTCTTTAGAAAAAATTACTTTTATCCTGACTTGCCAAAAAATTTTCAGATAACACAATACAATGCATTTGGTCCAACAAGCATTGGACACGATGGCAAAGTGCCCATAGAAGATAAAGAGATCAGAATTAGGCGAATTCAGCTAGAAGAAGATCCTGGAAGACTAGTCTATGAAGGCACTTCTGAAAAAACTCAACTTACACTAGTTGATTATAACAGAGCTGGTACACCACTTGTTGAAATAGTTACAGAGCCTGATTTTGAAACGCCAAAACAAGTAAGGTTGTTTCTAAATGTACTAGCAGACCTTGTTGAAAACCTCGGTGTATCAGACCCTTCACTTGATGGAGCATTGAGAGTTGATGGAAACATCTCTATCGATAAAGGAAACAGAGTTGAAATTAAAAATGTAGGATCGTTTAGAGATATTGAAAAAGCACTACACTTTGAAATCACAAGACAACAAAGTCTTGCTGAACGTGGAATTCCTATTCCTGCAGAAACACGTCACTGGGACGAAGCACGAAAAATTACAGTATCTGCAAGATCAAAAGAGGAAGAACAAGACTATCGTTATTTTCTTGAAGCAGACATCCCTTGGGTACTGATAGAATCTTCAGTTATTGACCGATTAAAAAAGAACATGCCAGAAAATATCAGTTCAAAAAAAGAAAGATACATCAAAAAATACGGCATCCCATTACAGGTGGCAGAAGTATTGTCCTCTGACAAGTTCTATTCTGATTTATTTGAGCAAGCTTACAACGAGAAAAATGCAAAAGAGATTGCAAATATCATAACAACAGATCTGAAAGGGTTTGCCGATACTAAAGAGCAAAGAGAACAGCTAAAGATCACGCCAAAACATCTCTCTGATTTGGCCGATGCAATAATGAATAACATCATAACAAGAAACTCTGGTAAGCTTGCCTTGCAAGAAATTGTAAAAACCGGGAAACCCCTATCAGAAATCATTTCCAGTCTTGATCTAGGGCATGTTGATGACGAATCATCACTTTCCAAGGTAGTTGATGATGTTTTTAATGAAGAACAACAAGCTGTTTCTGAGGCAAAAAGTAACTCTGATACAATAAACTATCTTGTAGGAAAGGTAATGCAAAAAACAAAAGGCAAAGCAGACCCAGCACTTACACTGGATATTATAAAGAAAAAACTAGATTCCCAATAGCGAAACAGTTTCGCCATCTGTGTCTAAAACAATTGCTCTGCCAGAATACTCTTCTGGGTCTAATGAGTAAATTGCTTTTGGTTTAAACACTATAACATCAGGTGATTTGTTTAGATTTAGCCTCTCAAAAACTTTGGCTGATGTTTTTCCAGTCACTGAACGCGTTATTATGTCAATAATTTTTGCTTTTTCTTTTTGATCTTCAATAAAAGAAACTTTGCCTTTCATTTGAAATCCCTTTAATTTCATTTTATCAAAAACTGCTATACTCACCCACGGTAAAGATTTGAAATTGATATGTGATTTGTGTTTGAAAAAGTCAAGCCAAAATATAGAGTCGTCTGAAAAGTAAAAGGCAGTCCTTGGAGAAATATTGGCAACACCATTTAGATCTACTGAGCCTATAACAATGAATTTCTGCGTACGTAACATTTCCTGAACTTCTTTTGCGATAGCGACCAACAAATCATTTTGTCATACTGATTTAATTAAAGTACCGGGTGATTATCTTCGATGAGAATTACTTGTGAATGTTAAAACTCACTAAAATCTCAGATCTGATAATCAATGAAAATTTGTAAATTATTCACTAATAGTTATGTTCGTCAAACTCTGATCCTAACGCAATACTGGCAATTGTAGTGTTTGGAGTTGTACGACAATTCATGGTAGCTTGAGGTAGGAATTGATGAAAAATGCGTTTTAACAATTGTTCTGTAAAAAGAGACCACCGCATACCCAAATTATGTTGTATTATAAAATGATGAATGCTTCCCTCAATTCTGTGATCTGAAGTCATTCCAGAAGCTCTCATGTAATCTTCTAAAGACTCGATTGCTCGTTTTAGATCATAATTACCTTTCATAAACATGACCCAATCTTTAATCAAAGGAAGGATGGCATCTATGATTTTGTTAATTTCATTACCTTCCATTTCTTCTCCAAGTGTTTTCAGAACGTCTTTTGGAACTGGAATCATACCTATTATATTTGCAAATTTGTCCCACTGGGTGTATTTTTCTAAAATTTGTTTCACTAGTACATTTTGAGAAATTTCTTTTTGTGTAGATTCTGTCTCAAGATTCTCTACTAGTTTAGCTGGAAGTCTATACGTTATACTACGAGTTTTTTCGTGTTTTGGTTCATGTGGCTTTCGATTAACAGAATTTTTCAATGATGCTTTGATGATGATATGATATTTTACTCTACCGTGATTCTTTTTAGATTGCCCTCGAACAAACCACGACCAATGTGTATATCATCAATATGCTTTGAGAGTACTTTCTTGTTTTCAAACTGTGACGAACAATAAGGGCAAAATATTTTATCAGAGACTAATTCTGGTAATGTAAAAGCGTCTTCTCTTACATTTCCACAAACCATCTTTTGTGTGATTAATCCGATAGGCCGTTTATCCATAACCACTAATCTGCGAATGTCATGCTTTTTCATTATTTCAATGGCCTCTCTTACGGTTGCGTCTTTTTGTATGGTGATTAGTGGACTTTTAGTTATTTTTTTAACAGTTGTTTGTTTTGGATCTAACCCTTTTGCCACTACATCATGAAGAATGTCTTTTTCTGTCATGATCCCAATTATCTCACCATGTTCAAAAACAAGTATGCTGTCGACCTTGGAATCTGCCATAGCTTTTGCTGCGTCATGTATGGTCAGATTACTTGCAACAGCCGTCATCTTTGGATTGGTAAATTTTATAACAGGCTCATTAAGTAGATTTAATGCCATGTGTTGATTTTAAAAACAGAAATTCAACTTAAAGGTTGTTAAACAATACCATGTCTGATTCTCATTGTTAATATTTTAAAAAGGCTTATTATTTAATAAAAAAAGATTATAAAAAATGCAACTAAAAAACTCCAGTCTTAATCAGATTATTAAAAGAACAATTATTGTTTCGCCAGATACTCCGCTTTTAGAAGCCAGATCTATATTGCTAAGACACAGGATTAGCAGATTGATAGTAGCCAGAAACGACAAACCTGTGGGAATTATGACAGAAAAAGATCTTGTTCGTGCAATATACTATCTTGCAGGAAAACCACTTGAAGCAATCCGTGTGGGCGACTTCATGTCACGAGAACTTGTTACAATCACCGAAAAAGACACAATCCATGATTGTGCCAAACTAATGCTTTCTCATAAAATTAGTTCCATTATAGTATTAAAAAAAGATGGCACATTAGCTGGAATTATAACTAAAACTGATCTGGCTTCAATCTTTCTAACTCAATCATCTACCCCTCTACTGGTATCAAAAATAATGACAAAGAAAGTAATTACTGTCAAACCTGCTGATTCATTATTATTTGTTGAAAGCGTACTTATCAATAATAAAATTTCAAGAGTGGTAGTAGAAAGAAAAAGGATGCCTGTAGGAATAATAACTCATCGTGATTTTATTCCTGCAAAAATGCCTTTATGGATAAAACAATACGCAGATCCAAAAGAGGTTGAAGATTTTACATCAAGCCTCAGTCCTTATGAATACAAGGCAAATCAACTAAGCTACCTTCTTAATTTCATAGCTGCTGATATTATGACTCCAAATCCGGTTGTTATTGAAGCCACGGATGATGTCTCTGCGGTAGCATTACTTATGATTAGACATGGAATAAGCGGATTACCAGTAGTGAAAAATTCATTATTGGTAGGAATAATCACAAAGACTGATATCGTAAAAGCTATTGCTTCCTGATTTTTAATCAATATTCATAGAATTATAAATTAACTAAAAACATCAGAGTATCTTTTTGCGCAATTTTTTCTGCTACTATTTCAATTTGTAACATTACGAACATCATGATGATCTAACCTTTCCAATGATCATACTCGTCAATCAAACTTTGATACAGATCTTTCTTGTAATCATCAAAATCTTCAAGTATTGAATTCAAGTGTTTTACAAAATCAGTAACTGTTATAATCCCAACAGGTTGTTGGCCATCTACTACGACCACTCTTCTGATCTTATTTTCTATCATTTTTTGGGCAACCTCGTCTGTTGGAGTACCAGGGGAAACCAATGTGACAGGAGATGACATTATTTCTTCTGCCTTAATCTCAGAAGATCTTTTATCATGT
>DATEAJ010000049.1:0-7784 GCA_035288445.1 Nitrosopumilaceae archaeon | reverse complement strand
TCTGCAAATTTTTCTACAGCTAGTTGTTCTCTGCCTTCAAGTGTTTTTGCCCATTCTCTTAGCTTTGTTGCTGCATAGGTTTCAGGAGCACCACCACCAGCTACGATCATCGGTTTTTCTATAACGTCTTTAACAACCATGATTGCGTCATGAACTGATCTTTCAACTTCATCAACGACTCTTTGTGAACCACCACGTACAAGAATTGTTACTGCTTTTGGATGTTTACAACCTTCTACGAAAACCCATCTGTCTGTCTCAACTTTTCTTTCTTCAACGTTTTCTGCAGCACCTAAATCTTTATCAAATAAATCATCAAGGTTAGTTACAATTCTAGCATCTGTTGCTTTTGCTAGTTTTGTAAGATCGCTTTCTTTTATTCGTCTTACTGTAAGTATGCCTGCTTTTGCAAGATAGTGTTGTGCGATATCATCAATTCCTTTTTGACAGAACAGTACGTTGGTGCCTGATGCAATAACTTTGTCAACCATGTTTTTGATCATTTTGTTTTCCTCATCCAAGAATGATTTCATTTGGTCAGGACTTGAAATGTTGATCTTAGCATCAAATTCAGTCTTATCAATCTCTAAAGCAGTATTAATTAAAGCGATTTTTGCATTTGAAATCTTTTTTGGCATACCACTATGAACCACTTCTTTATCAAGAATAATTCCTTTTGTGAGAAGAGTATCTTTTATAGAGCCACCAGCTTTCTTTTCCACTTTAATATCATCAATATCCACTCTGTATCCATCCTCGATTTTTTCTGCTACTGCAAGCACAGATTTTACTATCATATCGGCAAGACCAGCAGAATCCTTTCTAACTAGTTTTGTCTGCATAGCGGTTCTTGCAATTTTACTAAGAATTTCTTTATCAGTTGGCTGTACTCTGTCTGCCATTTTTTCTAATAATTGAATTGTTTTTTGTGCTGCTTTTCTATATCCGTCTACAATTATGGTTGGATGAACTTCTTGGTTTATCAGCGATTCAGCGTTTTCTAAAAGTGCACCTGCAAGAATTACAGCAGACGTGGTTCCATCTCCTACCTCATTATCGGTTGTCTTTGAAATTTCAACAAGCATTTTTGCGGCAGGATGCTGAACATCAATCTCTTTTAGAATTGTAGCACCATCATTAGTAATTGTAACATCGCCCAAAGAATCTACAAGCATTTTGTCCATTCCTCTTGGACCAAGACTGGTACGTACAATTTCAGCAATTAGTTTGGCCGCGGTGATGTTGTTTTTCTGAGCATCACGGCCCTTGGTCTGTTGAGCCCCATCTTTTAATATAACAACAGGAATTCCACCCTGAGCGTTTTGCATACCCATGTTGTACTAGAGCCATTTTTTCCCTTTTTATATCTTTTTTAAGTTTAAATCATAACGACGCCCGATTTTTAAAAAATTTTATTTCGATGTTTTTAAATTAGGATAATTTAACCCACAGGGCATGACACGATCTTCCCCCAGGGAATCTTACAAAGAGGTGTTGTCTATGCTAAAAGAACATAACAATTGGTTTGCAAATTCAATTCCTCTCATTGCAAGTGAAAATGTTTCAAGCCCTGCAGTAAGAGAAGCGGCTATTTCGGATTTTGCAAATAGATATGCAGAAGGTTGGCCGGGTGAGCGTGTTTATGCTGGTTGTACCTATATTGATAAGGTAGAATTCAAGTGCATCGAGCTTGCAAAAAAATTGTTTAGGGCAGAATTTGTTGATGTAAGGCCAATCTCTGGAGTTGTAGCAAATCTTTCAATTTATTCTGCTTTTACAAATCCTGGCGACATCATGCTTGCACCGTCTATTCCATCTGGAGGTCACATTTCTCATGGTAAGAAAGAACATTCTGGTACAGCGGGTCTTGTGCATGGATTGGATATTGAATTTTATCCATTTGACGCGAAAGAGATGTCATTTGATGTAGATAAGACAAAGCAAAAAGTTGTTGAGCTTGAAAAGGCTGGCAGACTACCAAAACTTGCTATGTTTGGTGGATCTGTCTTTTTGTTTCCACATCCTGTCAAGGAACTTGCAGATTTTCTCAAGGGATACAAGATGTTTGTCAACTATGATGGTGCGCATGTTGCAGGACTTATTGCTGGTGGGCAATTCCAAGATCCATTAAGAGAAGGAGCAGATGCAATGACCATGAGCACTCATAAAACTTTGTTTGGGCCACAAGGAGGAATGATTGTATCTTTTGAGAAATATGCTGAGGAGATCAAAAAGGCTACCTTCCCTGGTATGACTAGCAATCACCATCTTCATCATGTAGCTGGAAAAGCAATCGCGTTTGCTGAAATGATCGAGTTTGGTAAAAAATATGCAAGCCAGGTAGTAAAGAATGCAAAAGCACTAGCGCAAGCTTTAAACTCATTTGGTTTTGGAGTTTTAGGAGAAAAACGAGGATTTACCAAATCTCATCAAATTGTATTGAATGTGCTTTCATTTGCTGATGGAGGTGCGATTGAGGCAGATCTTGAGAAGGCTAACATAATTGTAAATAGACAAATTATTCCTGGTGATATAAAAGCAGGTAGAAATTACTTCCATCCTGGAGGAATAAGACTTGGAGTTGCTGAGCTTACTAGACTTGGTATGAGAGAGTCAGAAATGAAACAAGTTGCAGAATTTATCAAAAAGGTGGTAGTAGATAAAAAAGACAAAAAGAAAGTTGCATCTGAAGTCAAGTCATTCAGAAAGAACTACCAGAAAGTACATTACTGTTTTGATAACAAGATTGGCGCTTATGAGTACATCAAACTACGTTAGCATAATCAGTTAGAAGAGACTGTTCACTTTCCTCTTTCCCAAATACTAACTCTAATTCATCTAATAGACCGACAACTCTTCCTCTCAGATATGGATCAACTTGATATTTACCAAGTAATCTCTTTGCAAGTTTAAGATATTTTTTCACAGAAGGTCTTGTCATTGTCTGTATGAGTTTGCTACTACATTCATTACAAATCTGTGATAGTGGGATTCTTCTGTAGCGAGCACCACATGTAGTACACCTAAATGATTGACCAGAATATGCCCTAAGGTTTCCCATAATATCTGGTAACAAATGAGTTGTCATTACCATAGATACTACTTCATTTGGATCTACGGCATCAATTATTTCGGCTGTTCTAATTTGCATATCAAGTTTTTCTAAAAGTGAGCCCAGTGTTGAATACGCACTTCGAGATCTGGATGTAGTAAGTGTTGATGTTTGATGTGTAAAGTAGTGTCCGTAAAACTGTTTTTCTGTTTCTAATCTTGATTTAAGAGTTTCAATCCCTTTTACCTCACTTGCTTTTTCTTTTGCAAGAGTTGCTTCGAAAAATGAGAGCGGTAGGGTTTTTTCAACCTCAAAGTTATGTGCTTGTCTTTGAACTTCTTGTGGTATGACTATTGGTTGTATCAATAGTGGCGCATCCATCAAACCACCTATCCTGTCTGATAGAAATTGTCTTGAAAAGTTAAGCAGGCTGTCCATCAAAAGCATTATTGAGTCAGCATCTCCATCTGCATCCCGTCTTTTTGCAGAATGCCATACTGGTGTACCGTAACAAACATGTGTATTGGTATATCCTATAATTCGCCCTACAATTCCAACTGACGTGTGAGGAGCTAATCCAATTATCAAATGTCCAGTTAGATCATTATTGTTTTTAATTTTGTAAAAGGCAGGATGACCATACAGCTTCTCCAATTCTTTATCGATGTATTGTGATGTCTTTACCAGATGTTCCCCACAATCATAAGGAATGATTACATCTTGCATCATAAGCTCAACAGTCTGATCTACGTTAACAAGTGGTTTTCCATCAATGTCATGAGTATAGCCAAACTCAACAAGCTTTTCAAGTGATGTTCCAACCCAACTAGGTTTGAAATGAGTTAGTGGTGCATTTGTTGCGTCAAACCTTATTGTTCCATCTTTGAACACACTAAGACCTAGACTTTGTCTAATGATCCCTTTCTCAAGTGGTTCTGCAATTCGGTCTTGATTGATAAGTTCACGTACCCCCTTAAACGGTTCCTGAGCTCGTATGCCTGTCTTTTCCTGAGATAAAAGTAGTTGTTCCTTGAGAGGAAAGGCTTTGTAGCCATGCAAGGCTCCTTTTTTCTTGCATCTGCCACAAAAATCAGAGTCAAGTTCTGCTCTACAATTAGGGCAAATGAAAATTACTGATGTCTTGTTACCACATTTTGAGCACGCTATTCCAATAGATGGCATGTTACAGTTTTTGCATATTCTGTTACTGATGTTACAGTAAAAGTTAGGTTGCTTTGAAGCTTTGATCAAATCACGTGATGCGCCACCCTTACTGCCTACAGGAAATAGTGTGTGTACCGGGGGCTTCATTTTCCTTTCAGCAGCTTTTTCTGGTCTTCCTACTCTAACACCAATTGCTGTTGAAAATTTATTATAAATTTTGATTCTAGTGGTTTGTGTGATCATCTGTAACACAGTAAGCGATCTATCAAACTGGATTGGTTTTCTAAATAACAGATAATAGAAAATCCTAGCTTCTGTGGATTTTAGTATAATGGATTCCCCAGAAACTTCGTGTGGGACGCCAAGCTTTTCTAGTATTTGTTTCTCATTTTTTTGGTAGGTTATTAATTCTGGTTCTGCGCTTTGGGGGTGGAGTATTTGTTCAAACTCATCAGGTGATAGTTGCTCCCAAAAGTATAGGTAGTGAGGATGAAGAGGAATATCAAAATCTAGTGAGAGTTTGATTGCCTCGTCCAAGCTTGGGGTCTTTGAGAGAAATTCCAATAATTGAGTGTCTTCTGACTCATATTTTCTGAGTTTTTCTTCTAATTCTGCTGCCCAGTATTCTTCTACATAACCAGTTGGTATAAGCTCTGCATTGTTTTCCAAAAAATCTCCATAACTAATCAGAATATCACCAAGATGGAGTATTTTTTCAATCTGTCCTTTTAGACTGATTCCATGTGTGGTGTTTTTAATTTTTACAACATTTCCATTTGCGAGTCTTACGATAGGGGTGTCAAGTGAATCTACAAAAGCAATGGTTGAAGCTTTGCCTGGGGTATCAAGTTTAATTTGTGTGCCAACAGCTATGGTATGATTTAGAATTTCAGCAACAACAGGATGAATCCCAATTGATGCAAACCCGGTGTTACAAGCTCTGCCATATCTTAGTCTAAACCCCCCAAGTTTTTTTGGCATTGAAAGTACAGATCTGCCAGTTATGACTTCTCTCATCCTATGGGCTGCAGCATCCTCATCGCCAGTTTGGATTGCCCCTTTGAGATCCTTTAGCCACCCCCAACCATCTAATTTATACAAATCAATGAGTTTTAGTAATTTTCTAGATTTTCCAATCAAACCATCATTTAGGACTCTTAATGCTCCCCCACGCACTCTGTCTGTACCAATTCGAGTCATGTTTCTATGACTAACAATTTCAATAGGATCAGTATCAACACCGTCTAGTTCAACTGGAAGGTTTGATATTACAGAAACAATGTCTTCGTCTGGGACATGATATTGAAAGTTACCCGCTTCTCTTTCGTATAATCTTAATTCTTCAACAAACCTACCCGTCTCATCGTCAAACGAGTTTGCCTGATATCTTTCTAAGCCTGCTATCTTTCTAACATGATCTGCAATTAGCATTGTAGATGCAGCTTCTGTTCCACCAGCCGACCTTATTGGTCCTGCAAAGGAGACAGATAGGTAATTAGAACCATCACGATTTTGTTTTATCTTTACCTCATGAATCCCTTGCAATGGAGCTATGGTAACCCCTTCTGTAACTATGGCAAGAGCCACTCTTACTGCCATGTCTAGCTTCTCTTCTAGTGACGAATCAGAACCGGTGTATTTGCCAAGAGCAATTTCTTCTGCAAGTGTCAAGGCAGCAAGTTCTTTTGTGGTAGTTTGTATTAGAGCCCTGAGACGTTCAGTCACATCTATCTCATGCATCTTTGAAACACGGTCTGCAAGATCAAATGCAATCTTTGGTTCTACCATTACCGATGAGTCATGTAAAGTGGATTTTGCAGCTGCGGATTTTTCAAAGATAGAAAATACGGTGTTTGAGATTTTAGTATAATAATCTACATAATAATCAGGCATTGGAATTTCACGTAAACGCAACACCACATTCTCAGACATGTTACTTCTTTACACTCTGGATAGTTTTTACAATATCGTTTAGGACTTTGCTGCCTCTCTTTTCTGCAAGGGTACCTATAACAATGGCATCAGCACCTGCTTTTACAAGCTCGCCTGCAGTCTGAGAGCTTCGTATACCACCCCCTACGATCAAAAAGCCTTTGAAGACCTTCCGCACTGCCCGTACCATCTCTGGTTTAACATGGGAGGATGCCCCAGAACCTGCCTCGAGATAGACAAATCTCATCCCAAGGAATTGCGCTGAGAGGGAGTACATGGCAGCAATGTTTGCCTTGTCAAATGGTATACTTCTCACCGAACCTACAAACCAAGCTGATGTTCCTTCACCTATCACAATATAGGCTGTAGGTAGTGGTTCCAGACCAAATTTGAGAACATTTGGGGCTCCAAGTGCCTGAGCTTGAGAGATATAGTAAGGGTTCTCAGAATTCAAAAGTGAGCTAAACAAGATTGCGTCGGCATTTGGAACAACACCAGTAACATTTCCAGGGAAAAGTATGATTGGAATCTTTATTGATTTTTTTAAATTTTTAACAACTTCGGCCATACTAAGTTGATCTGTAGCCGACGATCCGCCAACAAGGATTGCGGCAGCGCCAATTTTCTCCACATCTTTTGCAAGTTTTACTATCGATTTTATCTCGGATATCTCTGAATCTATGAGGACAAAAAGTAATGCTTTCTTTTTCTTGAGAGTAGCCTTAAGGTAACTCTCTACGCTTTTCATAAGACAGGTTAATAGTGAACTTTTTAAAGTTTAACACAGATAGGATATACAGAATTGTATAGCTATGGCTGAGTCCCCAAATCCAATTTTTAATAATATAATTAAACAAATTATAAAAAAATCATTATTTACAGAGAGACAAGTTGAAATTATTTTAAATCAATTAAACATACAGAAAACCGATTTTAGTATAACAAAAGGGGCATATTACAGACAGGTAAATCAATCCAGGAATAAATTATTAGGGTTGTATTATTCAGTTATTCTCCTTAAGGGATTAGGTGTGCTCATTCCTGAGGATATTGATGTGATAAATAGACTCTCTGAACAGATTTCTGTGATACAAAATAGTGATGTGTTTCCTGAAAGGGAGTATGAAATCATCTCTGTGATTGAAGCGTTAGTAAATCGTGCCTGTAGGTTGTGATTTTTTGTTATTTATGTTTTGAATGTCATAGGGTTGTATGATATTGATTATGTTGTGATTGATGTGTATTGTGTGAAAAAAAGTTGCTCAAACATGATAAATCACGATTTTCTATGAGTTTTTGTGATGTTAGTAGAGATCCCCGATGTAGGTGTGCTAATAGGCATTTTTATCGCATTTATTAGTGGTTTGTTTGCTGTAGTAATATACAATAAAGTCAAACCTCTCATAAAGAGTGAGTCTGAACAGATAAGATCCTATACAGACCGCCTTCAATATTATGAGAATCAGTTAATTGATATGAAAATACGCGTGGATTCTTTAGAATTAGATAGTGATGAGAGCACTCTAGATATTCCAGTTAAGGTAGAAAGGAAACATGCCAAACTAGAACATGAGGAGATCCAAGTGCAAGAAGAACCACAAAAGGAGCGCATGCGTAACATGAATTTTGGTAGTGC
>DATEAJ010000048.1:0-2358 GCA_035288445.1 Nitrosopumilaceae archaeon | reverse complement strand
TACCCCTAAAATATGGTGGGATCGGCCGGATTTGAACCGACGACCTCAGGTACCCAAAACCCGAATCATACCAAGCTAGACCACGATCCCGAGATGAGAGCAGTTTGGATGTCCCCAATTTAAGCTTCACATGTGATGATTTTAAATAACATACAAAATCTAGTCTAGCCTATGCAAATTCAGGATTACCTAAATGCTGGAAAGATTGCTGCCGAGGTACGAGAAAATGCAAGAAAAAAATACCATGTTGGGTCTACGTTGTTTGAAATTTGTGAATCAATAGAAAACGAAATTGCCAAAAAAGGTGGCAAATGTGCTTTTCCTGTAAATACCAGTTTAAATGAAATTGCGGCTCATTATACTGCGGAACCAAATGATCAAAAAATTATCCAGGATACTGATTTACTAAAAATTGATCTTGGTGTTCAGATAAATGGTTACATCGCGGATACAGCAGTCACAGTTTGCTATGACCCAAAATTTGATTATCTAACACAAGCTGCAGAAGCTGCTCTAAAAGATGCAATGTCCACTATAAGAGCAGGTGTAAAATCTAGCGATGTTGGTAAAACAATAGAAAATACGATAAAACAGATGGGTGGAGTACCAATAGCAAATCTCAGCGGACATTCACTAGAACAATATACAATTCATGCTGGCAAGTCTATTCCAAATGTGTGGTCCATAGGGTCTTTTTCATTTTTACCAACAGAAGCTTATGCTTGTGAACCTTTCGTCACGACACGTGATGGTTTAGGATTTGTACGTGAAGGAAAAACAAGAAATATCTTTTCACTTGTTTCTAGAAAGAGAATAAAAGATTCTGAATGTGATAAACTTGTGGACTACATTTGGGAAAAATTCAACATGCTTCCTTTTGCATTAAGATGGCTTTTGCCTCATTGGGATGAAAAAACAGCGAGAGATCTTCTTGAAAAACTCACCAAACATAAAGTTGTACGATCATATCCAGTATTAATTGAGGCAAATGGACAGAGAGTAGCACAGGCAGAACACACGTTTATACCTCAAGAAAATGGAATAACAATAACTACTCTTTAGGAGTTTCGCCAAAGATTTGAACAATTGACAACTGACCTTTGCATGAAGAACACTGATCAGTGTTTTTGAAGATGTAGTCTCCTTCCTTGAATTTTCGTTTTGATGTTGCTTTACAAGAACCACATTGTTCAACTGAATATGGGATTACAATTTCTTGTTTCTTTGAAAATATCATTGTGAAACTCCCAAAGTATTTCCTACACCAATAACAAGTACAGATTGTCCTGCCTTTGTATTTTCTTTTATGATTTCATGAACTTGTGACGTAACATTTTCTGCAGAATCTGCAATTTCTTTTTTCATAAGTGTAATGGCTTCTTTTATTGACTGTTTTATTACTATGGCGTAGATTGGAATCTTGTGTTTTGTTGCAACTTCTTCTATTTGGAATCTTTCGGTACCAATACCTCCAATTGCTGCGCCAAAGCCTTGTGCTACCGAACCAGATTCTTCCCCTTCTAATTTTAAGGCAGCGTCAACCATAACTATTATATCAGGTTTACTTTCAGAAAGAATTTTTTCAAGTGCATCTCCTGGTCTTCCAACAGTTGCTGCTGGCCCTTCCGCTTTCATCAAATACATCTTTCTTCCCTCATATTCAGATTCACTCCACACAGTTTCAAAAGCAGCTGTCTTTTTTTCAGTACCAAGCATCATCTTTCCTACTACCATTGGGCCTATTCCATCACCTATTGGTTGGCCTTGTTTGAATGCCGGGACAGCAGTCTTTAGAGCCTCTGCTTCTTCCATAATAAATGGCATCATCATTTGTAATGGCAAGATTAATGGGAAGTTGTTTTGTTTTTTTGCTGTTAGGAAAAGGTGTCTTACTATTTTATAGAGTAGATGTAATGTGGTAGCTACCTCCAATATATTTTCGATTTTACTTGCTTCAAGACCACTAATATCAGGTGAAAGTGCCTTTACTTGTAGCCTACTGTAATCTTCGCGAGAACGCATGATATGTCTTACTTTTTGAACAATTCCGTTTGGATCCATATCTACTGGCATTATTGTAAAGTGCTCAAAAAATCGATCAATTTTTTGAGAAGGATCAGTAGATGATTTTAGTGTCGTTTTTATGTATTCTACCAACTCTTTTTTTGTTTCTTCTTTGTATGTCTTTAGTTTTTCAAGCGATTTGGAAATTTCTGCGGATGTTATTTGTAGTTGAATTCTCTGTCCATAGAACATGAAAATTATTATTGGCACAATCCAAACAAGCCACATCAAGGGATTAGATTGATCATTAGCATCAAAGAGTTTATCTATATTTATTCCTAGAAATTCCAATAA
>DATEAJ010000047.1:0-3739 GCA_035288445.1 Nitrosopumilaceae archaeon | reverse complement strand
ATGACAAATGTAGTATTGTTGTGAAATTTTCCCTTAAACAACTCCAGATTATACGCAAAAAGAAAGAATGATTCGGCAATTCCTATAGGAAACAAAAGTGGGGAATCCAAAAGCGCAAAGTATATTCCAATAACAAAAGCTCCTCCCAAAGAAAGCAGAGATACTGTCCAGATGTATCTTTTCGGTAAAACCCCCCAGGGCTTTGTCTTGCTGCCAAGAGAATCAAGATAATGTGCAGATATTCCTAGTGCAAGAAAATACAAAACACAAATTGCTACTAGGCGTTCTAAAGAAAAATCTACAGCAAACGAACCCCACGCTGCAAATGATACAACCATTCCTGTATATGGTAAAAAAAGGATCCCCACTCCAATTCTAAAGTTTTTAGAACCAAATCTTGGAACGAACCATTCTGAAGTTCTGTCCTTTTGCATTATTTCTTAAATGGTGTTTGTTGCTTATATTGTTGGTTTTATTTAACTAGAATTTCCGGATACCAAATATGATATTAGACATTATGGTTCCTGTTACAAATGCCACAAGAGCAGGAATTCCAAGGATTATTCTAGGATTAAAAAGTATTTTTAGCATTTAACAGTGACTCAATTCTCCCTTTGTGTTTTTCTTTATACAAAGTTCGACAGGAAGTACAGCAAAAAAATCGCTCCATGTTTGCAAATTTGAAGATACTTGGTTTTCCTTGTACAGAGCCTTTACAATAATCACAAGTCATCTTCACCAATGAGCCTTTGTCAAGTTTTATGCCATGACCTTGATGTACTTTATAACGAATTTGATCTAGTCGTTCACTTGTCTTACTCTCCAGTTTTCCCATATCTAAAACAGGAGAAACTGCCTTTATCAAACCAACATTAACAAGCCGCTCGTATCTGGCTTTAACAGTAGGGGCGCTGACTTTGATCTCTCTTGAAATTTGGCGGAAGGATTTTCTTCCATCTCTAATAAGTGATTCAAGTAGTGCAACATCAATCTCATCTAATCTAAATGGCATCCACTGACGATATTCCACCATCTATATTTGAACATTTTACATTTGTAAAGTTCTGTTCTTAAGTATCAAGTTATTGATAAAAAATACATGGCAGTACAAACTGTAGCAAAGAAATCAGTATTGGTGGTAGCATTTGCTTTATTTTCTCTAGTTTTTGTTGGAATAGTTTTTTCATTAACTAGCGATGTTGTTGTCAAAGGAGATCAAAACATATCCTATCTGTCTTGGTTGATCATTGCTTATGTTGCTGGTCTTTCTATGATTGTATTGCCATGTACATTGCCACTAGTCTTCATTATAGTTCCATTAAGCATGGGTCAAGGACACAAAAAAGGACTTGGTATGGCATTGTTATTTGGAGCTGGATTGACAATTACAATTACTGCTTACGGAATTGGAGTTGCCATTCTAGGTAAAACAGCTTCGCTTGATCAAATTTCTTTTCTGATGTTTCTTATCGCAGGAATTGCTGCTTTTGTCTTTGGATTGTCGCAACTAAAGCTCATTAAACTAAAAATGCCATCTTATTCCGGTACGCCAAGGTTCATTCAAAATCGCGGTGATTATGTAAAGTCTTTTCTGATGGGTACTTTGTTGGGAAATGCTGGAGTAGGATGCCCTAACCCATTGTTTTACTGGTTGCTAATTTTTGTTGCAAACACAGGCAGTATAGAAACTGGCGCATCACTTGGTCTTGTTCATGGTATAGGAAGATCCATTCCGTTAATCCTGATGTCTGTACTTGCAATAATGGGCATAAACGCTACAAAGAATCTCACATCAAAAAGAGTTTCAATAGAAAAAGCCACAGGATGGATGCTTGTTGTTATTGGTTCATTTCTGATAATCAATGGACTTCCAGGGGGACATCAATGGTATGAGGGAACATTTGTTCACATTGCGTGGAACAATATAGTGTCGACCACTAGTCTACCTCCAGAGTTTCATGTTGGACAACATATGCATGAAAACATCTATGGATATGAAATTCCTCAAGAATATGCACCAATCATATTATTTGGTTTAATAGCTATACCCGTTGTATGGTATGTCATCAATAGAAAAAGGGAGGTAATAATATGAAAGATCCAGTGTGTGGAATGGAAGTAGATGAGAAAAGCGAATCGTTAACTCATAATGGAAAAGAGTACAGATTTTGTTGTGCTAGCTGCAGGTGGGCTTTTGAAAAAAATCCTAACCAATTTGTAGAAAATAAGACATGAAAGTAGAAATATTGACTACACCAGACTGTGCAAATTGTAGCATACTTGAAAAGATGCTCAATGACATTGGAGTTTCATATGAAAAAATAGACATAACTGAAAAACCAGAATATCTTCAAAAATATCCAATATACACTGCACCTGGTTTGGTTCTGGATGGAAAATTAGAATTTACTGGTATACCAAAAAAAGAAAAACTCGTAGAAAAACTGAAGATAGTAAAATGAAATATTTCAAAACATTATACTTGTAATTTAAGATTTCTTCCAAAGACCTTTTAATTGTTTGAAGGTACACGAAACTGTTCTAAATGGCAGGTGATCCATATGCAAAGCGTCTCTTATGGTTTGTCTTTGCAGGATCTAAAGGCGGTCTGAACAGAATGCGTCTCATATCTACAATACGAAAGACGCCGCTTAACGCTAATCAGCTAGCAAAAGAACTTGGATTAGACTACAAAGCAATCCAACATCACATAGGCGTACTTGAAAAAAACAACCTAATAACACGAATTGGTGACAAATATGGAGTCACTTTTTTCATTTCTACATTCTTAGAAGTCAATTTAGAAACATTTGACGAAATTGTAGCCAAATTGGAAAAAAGTAAATAAGCTTAGGATAATGAATTTTTCTTAATGGAGCCAATAATGACAATCAGTACAATTGTATCTGGCCTAAACATGATTGTGTTAGGTGTTTTGATTGGCGTGTTTGCGAAGATATATCAAAAAACAAAAGCACAGCTTCCATTAGGTATGATATTTTTTGCCGGACTATTATTTTTGCATAACATAATTGGAGTATATGCATACTTTTCAATGATGGAGCTTTATGCTGCAGCGCTTTTACCATATCTTCTTGCAGTTCATATTGCAGAATTTGCTGGAATATTGATCTTTCTTAAGATCACATTACAATAGCTCTGATTTATTTGCGAGTCGTATACAATAATTTTTTGAGACAACAACACATGTTTTTATTAATCAAATTCTTAAAATAATTTTTTATCATCATGCGATAGATATTTAAACTTTACATGTTAGAGTGCAAGGATGTTAGACTTAGTTCCAAAAAAATTATTTCTTACTAGAGGAAAGGGAGTACATGAAGATCAACTAACTAGTTTTGAGTATGCTTTACGCGATGCTGGAATTGCAAATACGAATCTAGTTCTAATATCAAGTATATTTCCACCAAGAGCAAATATAGTTTCTAAGACTGAAGGGTTAAAATTGATAAAACCGGGCACTGTACAATTTGTAATATATGCTAGGCAGCAAAGCAATGAACCACATAGATTGATGGCTGCATCCGTTGGTATTGCAGAACCAACTGACAAAAACAAACATGGCTATCTATCCGAATATCACTCATTTGGTGAAACAGAAAAAGAAGCCGGAGATTATGCTGAAGATATTGCTGCACAAATGCTGGCCTCATCTCTGGGAATACCATTTGATCTGAATAAGAGCTGGAATGAAAAGAGACAACAATGGAAAATC
>DATEAJ010000046.1:0-3182 GCA_035288445.1 Nitrosopumilaceae archaeon | reverse complement strand
AAGAAAGTCGCTTCCTTTTACTGTGTCATATACATGTGATTCTAAGCTATCTCCTTCTTCAGGAAAAAGAACAGCTGCAGTTCCGCCTTCTGCGGAAACAGAATGTGAACGCATAACTTGTAGTTTTGAAATTACTGCAATTTTGATCTTTGAGCTTGTCTTTGCAGCTTGGATTGCAGCTCTTAAACCAGCAAGACCAGAGCCGACAATTAGCAGATCTTGTTCTATCGTGTCGGTCATATGTTTAGACCTCTACCTTTTCAAATTAGATAAATATGTCTTATGAAGTCTCTGTGCAAATTTGAATCGAATTGTTAATATATATCACTAGTGATATCACTAGTGATGTTATCACAGTGGATACAGCGAGTTGGGAGTGTAGTTCCAAGAGGATTTTCAAGATATTTCATACTTGAAACTCTAAAGAAACATCCCTGTACCGGTAAAGAAATAATCGACTTCGCAGTGAAACAAAGTGGCGGCAAATGGAAACCCTCTCCTGGGTTGATCTATCCCTTGCTTGGCAGACTTTTAGATGATGGACTTGTTGAAGAAACAAAAGATGGTAAATATCAGATAACTAGGAAAGGCCGAGTTATGACGGATGATCTTGAAACGCTAAATAATATAGTAAAAAATCAGCTCGACGTGATGTTTAGAGTAGGAAGCATAGGAAAATTTGTCGCTATGGATCTTCTTGAACGCATAACAAGCATAGGAAACTCTCTTAGCTCTAATGTATCAAATATGACAAAAGAAGAAACTATGAGATACAGGAGATTCCTTGAGTCTGAACTTCATAAATTACAATCATCTGAAAAAAAATCTCGTGGCAAAGAGATCAAAATTAATTAAACCATAAATAATTGTCATTAACACTATCAACAGTTGCCAACACTTAGAAAATTACTATATGATAATTCTAAACCGTTTGTTGTTCCTGGCGTATATGATGCCATAGGAGCAAAAATTGCTCAAAAGATAGGTTTTGAAGCCATGTTTCAGACAGGATATGGTACTTCAGCTACGCTTCTTGGAATGCCAGACTATGGGTTTATTGGTGCTGCAGAAACTGTAGAAAATGCTCGTAGAATTTGTGCTGCAGTATCTGTTCCAGTAATTGTAGATGCAGATACTGGATATGGCAACCCTCTCAGTGTTTGGAAAATAGTAAAAGAATTAGAATCTGCAGGAGCTTCTGGGATTTTTCTTGAGGATCAAAAATGGCCAAAAAGATGTGGACATATGATAGGAAAAGAGGTAGTTCCAAAAGAAGAATATGTAGAAAAATTACGAGCTGCATTAGATGCAAGAAAAAGTAAAGACTTCATAATTGTTGCAAGGACTGATGCAAGAGCACCTGAGGGATTTGATGCAGCAATAGAACGTGGCCTTCTATACAAAAAGATTGGCGCTGATGCAATTTTTGTTGAAGCACCAAAGTCTGTTGCAGAAATGAAAAAGATTGGAAAATCTATTGATGCACCTTTAGTTGCTAATATGATTGAAGGAGGAGCAACACCTCTTCTTTCTACTAAAACACTTCATAAAATGGGATTCAAACTAATTTTGTATCCTCTGTCCATTCTTTATGCAAATACATTTGCGTCTATACAAATTCTGCGTGAACTTAGAAAATCAGGTACAACCTCTAGGCTCAAAAAGAATCTAGTCGCATTTGATCAATTCAACGATATCGTAGACTTAGCAAAATATAGAAAAATGGAAAATAAGTACGGCCATAAATTTTAAAACAACAAAAAGAAAGGAAAAATCCTCTCAAGGTTTTCCTACGAAGTGTTTCTTTTTACTTCTATTTCTATTGTGGAAACATTTCTTGGTCGTCCATCTAGTGATTGGAGTAGTTCTGAACCGATCTTGATGTCTCCGATAGAATAGCCAGCATTCTCGGTTTTTCGTGCAACTATCTGTGCTACATCAACTGCACGTCCAATGCTAAGCCCTCTTGCCTTGATAGATATTTTTGGTTGGTTTGCCAACTGTATTAGCGTAGACGTAACATACGCCATCAGTGGTTTTTTTCCTATAAAGATAGTCTCTCTTGATTCAGACATGTTAAATTCTAACACCGGAGGATAATTTAAATCTAAGAACATGAGAATTGGTTAGGTGAAGTTTTTTATTTATTTTTTGGTTTTTTTTGGCATAAGTTTTGGTTATGCCTACGGGTATGAAGAAATAGTCACATCAAATTTTAAAGTTGTCAACACACTAGGAGAAGAGATAAAATCGCCTCTGGTTGAACAACAGCTTAACCTACAAACTTCCCTTACAAATGTCAGTGATAGAGAAATGGATTGGGTATACATTGTACAGATAATTGATTCAGGCGGAGCTATAGTAGATCTTAATTTCTCAACAGGTTCACTTGTTAAAAATCAAACTCTAACAACAGCTCTTTTTTGGACTCCACACACAGGTGGAACTTATAAAATTGAAACTTTTGTATGGAATAATTTGCGCGATATAAGTGCTTTAGCTCCAAAATCTACTTCGACCATAACTGTAACATAAACAGTAAAACGAATTTTGATTATTGCACATCAAAAAATTTTATTAACAATTTAAAGATGGACCGGGTGGGATTTGAACCCACGATCTCACCCATGCCAAGGGCGTATCCTACCAGGCTAGACGACCGGCCCAAATTTTTATAATCAGAATGATGTTCTGATTTGCATTAACTTTTTTCGAGCCGTTATTAACGTTTAGCTGTATTTGAAAAATTATCTTTGAGCAAAACAACATAAGATATTTAACTATCAAGTATAACACATTTCGCGTGGTCGTCGATAATAAAGCGACTTTGACATATATTCAAGTCCAAAAAGAAGATCTTGTAATTTTTAGACTCGTACCAAAAGATGGACCAGTTCCAGAATACAAAGCAGGTCAATTCATTACAGTAGGCATGCATGTTCCAAGTGAAAACAAGATTATACGGAGAGCATATTCCATTGCATCAAACCCAGAAAACAAAAAATATATTGAATTATACATAAGATGGGTACGAAAACCTTTACCTGGTCGTCTTACTACACAGCTCTTTGGTGCAAAAGAAGGAGATGAAATAGTTTGGATAAAACCAACTGGGGCATTTACACTTGATGATAAAAAAGCTGACGGTTCAGAAGATGATAGAAGGATAGTCTGTTTGGGAG